>DAISHL010000360.1:0-2825 GCA_036822555.1 Bacteroidota bacterium
CTCGATAATATTGAAAAGGATTAAACTGATTTTGAGACTTTTTTTGAATAGGTTCCTAAATTCAATGCGAATGCTTCAATAATCACTGGGGTTATTTGTGGATACAGAGTTGAGGATATTGATGATAAACTCATGCAAAAGATCCGTTATCTGGATAAAATCATTGATGAACTTGCCAAAGGCAAAGCTATGGCAAAAATAATGAGAGAGTGAATAAGCATAAATATGCTTAATATCATCACAAAATATTTAAACGTTCTTGCTTTAGCACTATTAGCTTTTAATGCCATTGGTGCGATTTACGGAGGCATCAGTTTGATCAGATTTCCGGATGGAAGCGGCTTGCAAATGAGTTCCGCATTATTGAACGGCAGTCCTTTTAAGTCTTACTTGATCCCAGGCATTGTTTTACTTACTGTGAATGGTATTTTTTGTACTTATGTTTTTATCAACACTTTAGTGCGATCAAAACATTATCCAATTTTGATTATTGCTCAAGGCGCCTTATTGACCGGATGGATCATTATTCAAATGCTCATTATACAAATGGTATTTTTCTTGCATTATATAATGGGAGGTACAGGAATGTTGTTACTAATCATCGGCTTTGTGCTATACAAAAACAGGATCGAAAAATTCTGAAAGAAAACAGCTACTGTATTCTATTATCATTGATAATGGGTACGTCATAACAACTCTCAATTCAATATGATCTCAAGATCTGAGGTGTGCAGCATCATACCATTATTGCTATATTTGCATCATGTCTTTCCAAAAACGTAAAATATTCATAATTGGTCCGGCCTACCCTTTACGCGGTGGACCCGCACAATTCAATGAAAATTTATGTGAGGAATTGATGAAGGAAGGTCACGATGCACAGATCATCTCCTACTCGCTGCAATACCCTAATTTCCTGTTCCCGGGTTCATCACAATACGAACAAAGTGGCAAAACACCTGACGGAATCAAGATCCATACACTGATCAATTCAGTGAATCCTTTCAACTGGATCAAGGTTGCCTCTTTTATAAAAAAGGAAAAGCCCGATTTCATCCTGTTCCGCTACTGGCTTCCATTTTTTGGGCCCTGCTTAGGTACCATAGGCAGACTTGCAAGATCAAAAACCAAGGTTTTAGCATTAACAGATAATATCATTCCACACGAAAAACGCATTGGCGACACGCCATTTACCAAATACTTTGTTAACTCTTGCGATGGCTTTATTGCCATGAGCAAAGCAGTTTTAAATGACATCTCAAAATTTTCGGCTACCGATAAAAAAGCATATTCGCCGCACCCCATTTATGCCACCTATGGCGAGGAAGTAAGCATGACGGAGGCCCGTCAAAAACTTGGGTTAGATAACAACGATAAGATCGTTCTGTTCTTCGGGCTGATCAGACATTACAAAGGACTGGATATCCTGTTGCAATCAATGGATCATGAGGACATCAAACGCATGAATATAAAATTGCTCATTGCGGGTGAGTTCTATGAGGACAAACAACCTTATCTGGATCTGATCAATAAACACGGCCTGCAAAACCATGTGATCCTAAAAGACAGTTTCATTGCCAATGACATGGTACGCTATTATTTCTGTGCCTCAAATTTAGTAGCCCAAACATACAGAAATGCCACCAATAGCGGTGTAACCATGGTAGGCTATTATTACAATAAACCCATGCTGGTGACCAATGTGGGCGGACTTGCTGAGATAGTACCACACAACAAATGCGGATATACCGTAGCTCTGGATACCTCTGAAATAGCAAGCTCAATGATCGATTTCTTTAAGAACAACCGTGAAACGGAAATGGTAGCTCAGGTGAAACAAGAAAAGGAAAAATATGAATGGCGCAGCTTTATTAACACACTGTTAGAATTGTATAACAGATGTTCATAAGTAATCCCAGGTTCAGCCCTTAACCTCTTTTTTCGCAAACCCTTTATTTTCAAGCCCTTTAACCATGTTATGCCTTTTAGTGGTTAATTACTCTCTTTTTTGTTGAAAACGCAAGTTTCTCAGGCCGTGAAGCCTTTGTATTTTTAAGAGTAATGCACATTGCAAGTGTTTTGCATGGCATTTAAACCCTAATTAAACAACAATGGCTCTACAAGTCAATGTAAACGATATTTTGTCGCAACTCTACCAGAACCGGGGTATAGTTGAATTTCTGTTTGCCAACAGGGACAACATCACTGTGAATGAATTACTGGCTCGCGGTGATATCTCTCAGGAACAATACAACAAATTGAAGTCACTCGATCTCATTTATGAATACGAGAACATCGTAAGCTTGAACGATGCTGTAGTGGCCATGTTTGAGGACTTCATGGAAATTGGTGAGGTAACGCCTGGCTTCATCAACGATTACATCAACGAACTTAACCGTCACATCAAGTTTTATCAGGAGGCCCGTGAATTGCGCTTCCTGAGAAGCATCAAGAAATACCTGAAGCGCATCAATGCCACCATTACCCGCGAGATCATCAAACTTCAAAAGAATGTGGATGACACTTACAAGAATGAGAGCAATTACCGCATCAAATTGCAGAAGCTGGAAGATTACCGCACGAAACGTGATACCATCATTGATTTCATTAAACAAACCAATGATGTGGTGGAAGAAACGCGCACCATGTATGCCTAGACCAACGATATAGAATTGTACGGAATAGTACAATCCCTGAAAGTAAGTTTGATCGAGAACCTCGATTATCTGATCGAGATACAAACAGACATCACCGACTTCATCAACAAGATCCAGTTCCAACTGGATGTTTATAAGAAAGCACAGCGCCTCAAAGAGATCAAGGAT
>DAISHL010000361.1:0-2809 GCA_036822555.1 Bacteroidota bacterium
ATTTAAGTCAGATGCGTTTTTAGCTCCGGCTCCAAGCCGTGTGACCTAACAGGGCTGGCGTAATGTTTAGTAGACACGACGACGCTTTGGAGGACGGCATCCGTTATGAGGCATTGGCGTGATGTCAATGATCTCAGAAACCTCGATTCCGGAAGCAGCTATACTTCTGATAGCACTTTCACGTCCGGCACCAGGACCTTTAACGAATACTTTTACCTTGCGCAAACCTGCTTCAAATGCAACTTTACCACAATCAGATGCAGCCATTTGAGCAGCATATGGAGTGTTTTTCTTTGAGCCACGGAAACCCATTTTACCAGCACTACTCCATGAGATCACTTGTCCGGCTGTATTTGTCAAAGAAATAATGATGTTATTGAATGTTGCATTGATGTGAGCTTCTCCACTCGCCTCAACCTTCACAACTCTTTTTCTAGCATTTGTTTTTGCTGCGTTAGCAGCTGTTTGTTGTTTTGCCATTTTATTGATTCCTAAAAACCTTATTAATTATTACTTTGTTGCCATTTTCTTGTTAGCAATTGTCTTACGACGTCCTTTACGAGTACGTGCATTGGTCTTGGTACGCTGACCACGCACAGGTAATCCGTTTCTATGACGTTGACCACGGAAACTATTGATATCAACCAAACGCTTAATGTTTAGTTGAACCTCTGAACGCAACTGACCTTCAACTTTAAAGTTGTTATTGATCACATTTCTAATTGCATTTTGCTCGTCATCAGTCCACTCAGAAACTTTCTTATCCTGATGAACACCAACTTCATTAAGGATCTTTGCAGCTCTGCTAGGGCCAATTCCATAGATGTAAGTCAAACCTACTACACCTCTTTTATTTTTTGGTAAATCTATACCAGCTATACGTGCCATTTTCTATCTATTAATATTATACGTTTAAACAAAATTATTTTTGTCTTTGCTTGAATTTCGGAGTCTTTTTGTTGATCACGTAAAGCTTGCCTTTACGACGAACGATCTTGCAATCCGCACTTCTTTTCTTGATTGATGCTCTAACTTTCATTTTTATATCTTATTTATTTGTACCTAAATGTTATTCTTCCTTTGGTTAAGTCGTATGGACTCATTTCAAGTTTCACTTTGTCTCCAGGTAGGATCTTGATGTAATGCATTCTCATTTTACCTGAGATATGTGCTGTTACAATGTGTCCATTCTCCAACTCTACCCTGAACATGGCATTGCTTAGTGCCTCAATGATCGTTCCGTCTATTTCAATATTCGCTTGTTTTGCCATTGAAATTACCCCTGTTGAACCATCATTGCGTTAGCACCACGTCCTTTAATTCTTCCTGACTTCATTAAACCATCGTAATGACGATTCAATAGATAGGTCTCGATCTGTTGCAAAGTATCTAACACTACACCAACCAAGATCAATAATGACGTTCCTCCGTAGAAATCGGCGAATGCACTATTTACACCCAGTTTTTGAGCAAATGCAGGCATTACAGCTACTGCAGCCAAGAACAATGAACCTGGTAAGGTGATCCTGTTCATCACAGCATCAATGAACTCAGCTGTTTTATTTCCGGGCTTAACACCAGGAATGAATCCACCATTACGTTTCATGTCATCAGCCAGATTCTTTGGGTTAACCATGATAGCTGTGTAAAAATATGTGAACAGAATGATCAGCACTGCAAATATCAGATTGTACCAGAAACCATATCTCTCCTGAAAAATTCCGCTTGATGAGCTGGAGAAACCAGCGATCGCAGCAGGGATGAACATGATCGCCTGAGCAAAGATGATAGGCATTACACCAGCAGCATTCACCTTAAGAGGGATGTACTGACGAACTCCACCGTATTGTTTATTTCCAACGATCTTCTTTGCAAACTGAACAGGGATGCGTCGTGTACCTTGCACAAGCAAAATACAACCTACGATCACCATCAACAAGAGCACGATCTCGATCAGGAAAATGATCAAACCTCCATTACCAGACATTCTTGATTTAACCTCTGAAAGGAAAGCGAATGGTAAACGAGAGATAATACCGATCATAATGATCAATGAAATACCGTTACCTAGGCCTTTATCAGTGATCCTCTCCCCTAACCACATTACAAACATGGTACCGGTTACAAGGATCAATACTGTTTGAACCCACCAGAACGTAGAAAGATCAGTAAACGCGTTAGGAGCAGTTGCTTTGATGGAAGCAATATACCCTGGAGCTTGAACAGCCGTAACACCGATGGTCAGCAATCGAGTGTACTGATTGATCTTCTTTCGTCCGCTTTCACCATCTCTTTGCAGTTTCTGGAAGAAAGGCACAGCCATACCCAATAATTGGATGATGATCGATGCCGTAATGTAAGGCATAATCCCTAATCCAAATACCGAAGCACGTAAGAATGCACCACCGGCAAACATGTTGATCAAACCAACTAAACCTCCTGAGTCACCAGCTCTGCTGCGGGCATCGTCAAGGGCGTTGATATCAATACCTGGCAGTACAACGTATGAACCAAGACGATAAACCAAAACCAATGCTAATGTGGTTAAGATCCTCTGTCTTAATTCTTCAATTGCCCAGATATTGCGTAAAGTATCTAAAAAACGCTTCATAATTATTTAATCTCAGTTGCTACACCACCTTTATCTTCAATTGCTTTTTTTGCAGTTGCGGTAAAGGCATGAACTTTAACATCTACTTTTGATTTTAACTCCCCGTTTCCAAGGATCTTGATCATTTCATTCTTGTTTGCCAAGCCGTTTTTGATCAATAAATCAGCGGTGATCTCAGTAGCTTTTGTTTTATCAATT
>DAISHL010000362.1:0-2799 GCA_036822555.1 Bacteroidota bacterium
CGCAGGCTGCACATAAGGTTATTAATTTTTTTCCTTTCTTTTTTTGGAAAAACCTTTCGTCAGGGTCCCAAAACAACCTGTTAATAAAACAGAAGAGATTGCTAACGTAAAAATGAAAATAAATGAATGCTTACGAAAGTTTTCTTTTTTATACATAAATCAAATTTTTAAAATGAAGTTTAATTTGACATGATTTCTCTTGCCGGAACATTATTGAAATGGGTAAGTGATTTAGTTTAAATAAGACTTAAGCGAAGTTTTAACAAGTTCATACTTCCTTTTCTGATTTTTACTCACTATATACTCTTTTCCCTCATGCATCACATTAATCTTTGGTTCTTCCCGGTCATTCTGAATAGATTCTTTGAAACGCTGGTCGTATATAAACTCATTAGACTCTACAACCTGAACTCCCATTAAATAAACTGATACATACCCATCGCTTTTTGCATTAGACAACAGTGAGTTGTACATGGCTTTGCCTCAGAAAACCTGGTCTTGCCTTCCGTGTACTGTGCTTCCTCTTTGGTGAGGGTAAAAAGTGCCATCTTTTGCAAACCTTCCTTTAACAGATTTTTTGCATTGGCTTATTACTCCTGGGAATAAACGGTTTCGGTCATCATCATCATGAACATAAAAATGGAATAAATACGGTACATAAATTTATGCTTTTAGGTAAAAAAAATGATCATTCGTGCTCGGATGTGCGGCAGCTCGTGTGGATTTCAAATGCATATTATTCGGAAACCCTGGTATTAAAAATGTGAAAAAAGTAGTATCAGCACCTGTTACAATAATCCGGTTTTATTGAGGGCTTCAGCCCATGTATTGACCTAATGGTTTCTCATAGATATTATCTATGTGTGTACATACAGGTTCCATGCTGATGTAACCGGAAGCTGCTGTTTCTTTGTATCGATATCTATCGGCGAGTTCGGTCAGTATTTCCTGTTCACGTTTTGAAAGGCTTTTAGCCGGAATTTCCGGCCATTGGTTAGACTATCTTACCTTAAATCCATTCACGAGGTATCGTTTGGGCGTTGTGGTACTTTCAGTGATTCTTTACCCCTTGCAGGTAACCGCTTGCGTTTAGGTGTGCGTTTGATAAGGCCTAACAGCCGGTAACCCCTTTCAATTCGTTTATGGTTTCATGGAATATCTTCTCGCCGGATACATTTGTAATACAAACCCTGGCCTTCGGAAACCTGTTTTTCCGCCAACTGCTTCAATTTCTCAATCACAACCGTATCATCCTTTTGGGATACATAGTAATAAAACGAGCAGGACAGGTTCATCAATTTACAAGCCCCGGAGATACTAAATCCATGCTCTGCACGGATTTAATTGGCTCTGTCCTTTCTTTCTCCGGGCGTTAGAACTTTTTTGAGTCAACATCCTTAAGCACCTTGTTACCAAGCGCTAACCCGGCATACATCTGCTTAAGTTTACGATTCTCTTCTTCAACCTCCCTGAGCCTTTGAAGTTCCTTACTGTTCATGCCGCTTTACCTCTTGTTTCAGTTGTAAAATGG
The DNA here is from genome assembly GCA_036822555.1 of Bacteroidota bacterium. GTDB lineage: Bacteria > Bacteroidota > Bacteroidia > B-17B0 > Aurantibacillaceae > Aurantibacillus. Next base: position 1,532 of record DAISHL010000362.1, read on the forward strand.
GCAACATGCAAAGACTGCTTCGTTTGGAGCGGTCTTTTTTATGCGCATGCCCGTCTTCCAGGGTTCTATGCTGAAATAATGCTTTCATCAGCCTGTGTAAAAACAACAGCTGGATCATCCATAGAGAAAAATTATCTATGAAATCCTTTTGCATGTTAATGGCTTTTACATGGATAAGCTCATTGTCTGATGCGCAACTGTGCGCAACCCGCGAATGGCATGTACATCAGGACCGTTCGGCAAAAATTGATACCAACCATATTGCCGGCATTGATGAGCATTATAATTTCTGGCCCGCGGGTCAGATTATTACGGTTGGGTTTGTTAATGGAACACCCCATCAGCAACAGGTCATTCTGGCTATTGCAAAAGAGTGGGAGTCCTTTGGAAATATCCGGTTTGCGGCTGCTGAAGCTACCCGGGCCATGGTAAGGATTCGGTTTTCGCAGACAATGGCTAATTTTACTTACATAGGCACAGACGTATTGGAAGTGCCTTCCCATAAGGAAACCATGCAATTGGATGAGTCGCTTCTGTTGAAAAACAGGCAGCAGTTGCGTCAGGTTGTCTTGCATCAGTTCGGGCATGTATTGGGTATGGTGCACGAATTCAATCCGCCCGAAACTGGCATTGCATGGAATAAAAGGCAGTTGTATAAAAAATACCGCCGGGCAGGCTTGACTAAATCCGAAGTCAGACAGAATATTTTTCAACTGTATACCCACCGCATTACCAACGGATGGTTTTTTGATCAGGGTAGTATTATGCATCTTTCTTTTTCAGTAATGGATGCGCATGCGTACCTACCCATGTATGGTAATACCGTTATAAGTGAAGGCGACCGTTTCTGGATGGAAGCCAGGTATTCATTCGTCAAGGCCCCTGTAGAAATGCGGTATCCTGGTCCGCCTGTAAAGTCGTTTAATTCTATGTATAGTTGTGGTGAAATGTAACGAAATCCACGTCCAACTAACCAAATGGTTGACGACCAAAGGCCCACCGGAACATGGAACTCAGGGGGTACCGGGTTTTAAGCAAGCGGTTGTACATGCAACCGTTTATTTAGCGCCTGCCGGTTTTACCAGATTTATTAATGCACTGAGGTATTCTTCGCCCTTATACTCCTTGATGTTTTTTTTGTATTCTTTCAGGGTATCATACGCAGTCCGTCCGTATCCGTCCTTTACAGTTTTATCTGCTCCATACTTTAACAGCATTTCAATAACCGATAAATCCAGGTAGGAAGTTATGGCTTCATGTAGTAGGGT
>DAISHL010000363.1:0-2796 GCA_036822555.1 Bacteroidota bacterium
TCATGCTTAATAAAATAGTCAAGCCAAAACTCAAATCTTTCAATATCTTCTTCATCATTGAATCTATTTGCTACTAACATAAATTCATTGAATAATCTATCCTTACGATGTATGGTAATCTGTGTTATCATAGTACAAATTTAATAGTGTATAAATGTTTTTGTTCTTGGTAGATTAAGAAGCATTTATTTACTTCCTGTATCTCCAAAGGGAATAATTCAGTGATGTTCTCTAACTTTAAGAACTTCTCCAGGCAAGTAGGGAATTCATCAATAGTGAAATTGGAATCAATTAGTGAACTAAGATAGTGACATAAATCTTTAGCGATGTGATGCTTTTTGTGGATGGTTAATTGAATACTCATTTTGTTTGTTTTAAGTGATTAGAAAATATTGTCAGCGAACATAGCCAGTAAACAGGCAGTAAAAAAGAGAATGATTTGGATGGTTTCTTTTTTCATGGTTTTTGTTTTTGTGATTAATTACGTTTTGTTTCACAAGGATATACACGATTAATACCCAAACCAAATTTATTTTGAAGATTTTTGAAGATTTAGAAATCATCTAATTTAACCTATGAAACATTGAATAAAATAAAAGGGCAGTATAGAAATACCGCCCGTTTGACCAATCCATGAAAAAAAACCCCCTGAGTAAAAACAAAGGAGGATATCACTTAAAACAAATACACATAACAAAACTAAGATTCTTCATCGGTCTCAAAGATTTCATCGTGCATTTCTTTTACACATTCATCCAATATTCTGAGACACATTCTCCTTATTCTATTTACCCTTGCCTGTTCAATCTTATTCATTAGACCTATATCCATGTCAGAAACCGCTACAATGGCACTATAAGCACATCCGATATATTCCTCCCTTGTGGTATATTCAACTTCAATCTCTGTCTCCGTTGCTCCGATCACTTCCTTTTCTTTATTGCTATCTTCACTCATAGTATTCTTCCGTTTATTATTTGATAATTCTTAACCGTAAAATCTCCACTATCCTCAACTAAGATATGAGCAAAGCCATGCTGAGAATTACTAACCAAAGGAGAGTAGTCAGGTCTGAGCTCACATAAGCACCCTGTGGACCAACAACCTATGACTTTTCCATCCAGGTCTACCTCAGGATGATAAGATGACCTATGCAAATGTCCTACAATTACGGACTGCTTTGCTCTTAGGAATGCTCCTCTTGCAGGATTGACTGGACTGAACACGCCCTTAAATACGTGATGACCATGTGTTATTGATAACTTCCCTGCCTTTACAAGTGTCTTATCATCAATCGTGATAATCCTTTCCTCATTCAATCTGAGACGTTCTTCAAGTGTGAAATAAGGATCATCCCATATCTCACGAACTTTCATCATTAAGAATTTCTCCCAACGGATACAATGATTACCCTTTAACCAGTAGATATGAGCATCAGGAAACGCTGACCTCAAAGCAACTAAGAAAGCCTTTGTCGCATCAAATTCTTGCTTCACTGACCTTTTCTTAGGATCACTCTCAAACTTACTGACCTGATGATTATCAATCAAATCTCCATTGATGAAGATAGTATTAACCTTTTCTTTTTGTCCGTACTCAAGTGCTAAACTGATTGCATCAATATCATGGTAGGGGATATGTATATCGGAAAGCAAAAGAATATTGTCACAACCTTTGGGCAAAATAAAAGCCTCTCGTTTTTCTTGATGGCTTTCAGGTAAATTGTATGGATTTTTAGGTCGTGATTCTTTCATATAGAATTTAGAGTTTTGTATTGTTTTTCTATGCTCTGCACCTGTTTTACCCTCAATATATCTCAATCTATTTCTTGCATTTTCAACATCATTAAAAAGCAAATTATTTTCCTGATACATTATTCTTGCCAATTTTAAGGTAGGCATATCAGGATACTTGCTTCTGTACTCCCTTGCTATTTCAGAGTGCTTCATTTTTGAAAGTATAAATCAGCCTCTTCTTTTCTTCTATTCCTTAAACCATTTGATTGAACTAACTGACCATTTTTCCTGTGCAAAGTCCACTTCATAAATTCATCACGAATATCCAAGTCATCAGGATTCTCTTTAACCTTTCTGAGCAAAGTGGACTTCCTGAAATTAGCTATTCCTACATTGTAAATAAATGAACATAAAGCATCAAACTGATTTTGATTTACATTATCAGGGATAAAATGAATAACATTTGCCAAAAAATAAGCCATTAACTTTTCAGCATCTTGCATACTTATTGTCTGACCTAACCTAACTTTTCTACCATCAGTCCACATGGTCGAACCATAACCAATAGTTGGAACTCCTGCAGGGCATAAATAACTATTCGCTTTGAATTTTTCCCATTTCTTAATCAGATTGATTCCGTTCTGTGATGTTATCATTTCTTAAGGATTGCAATTATGAATAAAATTAGCAAAAGAATTAATGCCAACCATGATAATTTTGTGGTGAGTTTAAGATTTCCTTTATACTCTTTATTAAGTGCCTCATATTTTAATCTAATTGCCTCAAGTTGTGCCTTATCTTGAACTTTGATAGTATCATGAATCGGAGGAACTCTTTTGACCACTTCCCTATATTTTACCAATAACTCAGGGCATTTCTCCCTTAATAAGATAGTGTCAATGATAGTATCAAAGGAATGGATTTCATTAACCCACTCCTTGAACTGAATTGAATCCCTTGTTATGGTTATGGTATCACACACATACCACTCTCCAAATTTATCAGCCACAACATCAGGATAGATAACCTTTGCCTTATTAAGGTCTTTTTCGGCTTTTTT
>DAISHL010000364.1:0-2788 GCA_036822555.1 Bacteroidota bacterium
ATCGATCAATCGTGCAGATGAGATCCTTCAGGGAATTACTAATATGTTAAATGCAGGTGAAAGCCTTGTTCAGTAAAATAAAATTCAATATCAAAGGAATTCTGTTTCTTTTGTTTGGATACATCATTGCCCAGTTCTTATGGTGGGAGGTGCTGCTTGTTCGACTGAATACCCAGCTGATCAATGAGAAACAAAAATTGCTCGAACTCTCCGTTGCTGATGCAGCATCCTTGTCGGCTCAGATCAACGCTCTTCATGATCAAAAGATCAAGAAAATATTAATGATCTCCGGAGAAGGTACCATTTTCTTGCTTTTACTGTTATACGGCATCAGCCATATTCGCAAGGCGCAAAAGAAAGAAGCGCAGTTACTGGCACAAAAGAATAATTTTTTATTAAGCATTACTCATGAACTAAAAACACCATTGGCCACCACAAAATTGCAACTGCAAACATTAAAAAAACATCAGTTGCCACCTGAAAAGCAATTGGAGTTGATAAACATTGCCATTAGCGAGAATGAACGATTGAATGTATTGATAGATAATGTATTGTTGGCCACAAAAATGCAGCAAAATGAATATGTGATCTCAAAGGAGTTGGTTAACGTGAGCGAGTTCGTACAGCAACTTATTGAAAGAACCTACAGAACTGAATTGTCAAAAGGATATATTCAACTTGATATACAACCCAATGTGATCTTAGGTATCGATAAGATCGCTTTTCCATCCATCCTCATTAATTTGGTTGACAACGCATTAAAGTATTCCGGTGAAGTGATATCAATTAAGGTAAAGGTTGCAAAGGTGAATGGCTATGTTTCTATTGAAGTGTATGACACGGGTATTGGTATTACGGATTCAGAAAAAGGTGAGATCTTCAATCAATTTTATAGAAGCGGGAACGAGGAAGTAAGGCGCACAAAAGGTACTGGATTAGGGTTGTACATCGTAAAGTATCTTGTAGAAAAACATCAGGGAAAGATCAAGGTTGAAGATAATGTTCCAAGTGGAAGTATCTTTAAGATCATTTTTGAGACAGCATGAGTGTGAAGAAAAGAGCATATAAGGTCCTTTTGAATTACTTGCTTATTGCTGGTTTAGCTCTGTTCGTTTCGGCATGCTCAACGGAATCTCATCAGTCGGAACCCATTACACATGACCTAACAACGGATACAGGTATTAAGCATGCCAAACGATTTGCGATCTCAAATGGGAAAGGGTTTAAAATAATTCATTTATTCGGTAAAGCGAATTCCAAAGACACAACTGCAAATTTTGTGGTGTATACTTCCGAAAAACCTGACATTACATTACCCAATGTATACTTTGTGAAAGCACCGTGTTCTCGTATCATTTCCTTAAGCAGTATCTATTCTTCCATGATATCTATTCTAAATTCTGCATCCGCTATTGTTGGGATAGAGAATTGTGATTACTATACCAATGCGGCGATCATTGAGCGATGCAAGCAAGGGCATATTAAGGAGTTGCAGCGCAGTCCTGATCTGGATAAGGAACAAACCATCAGTTTAAAGCCTGATGTGATCTTTGCATTTGGAATGGGGAAATCGCCAAATGAATTCGATCAGAAGATCATTCAAAGTGGTATACCGGTAGTGGTTAGCCTTGATCATCTGGAGGCCTCACCACTTGCCAGGGCAGAATGGATAAAATTCTTCGCTGTGTTCGTTGGAAAGGAGAAAATGGCAGACAGCATCTTTAATAACGTTAGTGTGAACTATGAAAAACTAAGAACTGAAGCCGGATCCATTAAAGATAAGCCAACTGTGTTCACCGAATTGAAGTACGGCGATACCTGGTATGTGCCCGGCGGCAATAGCTTTATGGCTCAAATGATTCATGATGCAGGAGCCAATTATGTATGGCGTGATGATTCAAGTACCGGAAGTTTGCCTTTGAGTTTTGAAAATGTTTTTACGAATGCCAATGGTGCCGATTTTTGGTTGAATGTGTCTATGTGCAATACTCTAAATGATATGGTGAAGCAGGATGTTCGCTATTCACAGTTCAAAGCGTATAAGACAAAGCAAGTGTTCAATAATAACAAGATCGTTAATCTTAATGGATACTCTGCCTATTGGGAAACAGGCATGATCTTCCCCGACAGGTTATTACAGGATCTTATCACTATCTTTCATCATAAGGATTCAAAAGAATTATCAGCGTTACACTATTACAAGCAATTGAATTGAGGAGTTACACCACATACATATTTGCCTTGGTAGGTTTATTGATAGTGTTATTCTGTCTCGACCTCATGTTGGCCGGGAACGGACTCATGAATATCAATGAATTCAGTGCGTCCAATTATGTGTTCACGCACATACGGTTAACAAAAGCATTAACTGCAGTGTTATGCGGATTAAGTCTGCCAGTGGCCGGACAGATCCTACAGGTGCTCTTCAGGAATCCGCTGGCCGGACCATATGTTCTCGGGATCAGTTCTGCCTCTAGTTTATTTGTAGCCTTTGCCATCATGATCCTAAGTGGTATAGGTACAGGTATTGGTCTGGTGTTTTCAAAATCTTTGGTCATCGTATTCGCATTTGCCGGTAGCTTGATCTGTACTTTGTTGATCTTGTTTGTTTCAGGCAAAGTGCGGAGCAATGTATTCTTGTTGCTTATTGGCTTAATGCTGGCTCAGGTTTTTGGAGCACTTCAATCGTTCATAGAGTATTTTTCATCCGACAAAAGTTTACGTGAATTCCTGATGTGGAGTTATGGTTCTATTGGTAATTGCAATTATTCAGATCTTTTAGTGTTTG
>DAISHL010000365.1:0-933 GCA_036822555.1 Bacteroidota bacterium
CATTTTGAATCCTTTTATATGATACGTTTCAAAACCCGTTCCAGTTATGAATTTATGTCTAAAAATTTGTTAAACCGTTAAGTGTGGTCATTATTTCCGAACGCATTTGTTCCATTTCTTTGCGTTCTTCTTTCAAATTCAAATATCTTCTTAGTCCTTTGGTTTTCTTTATGAACGCGTTCATCCGCAAGCTGAACCATGCGCATATCATTAGAACAGGCACGATCATTAATGGCCAAAGGATGTTTGGTGAATAAACGTAAATAATGCTGAACCAAAGTGAAAAATTGAATAAGAAAATAAAAGCTCCTAGACCAACAGCAAAGGAAGCGTAAAACTCCATGTTCTTTTTAACGACGGCTTTTGTGGCCTTTACTGAGGTTTTGTAAGGGAGATAGGCTGCAATATATCCAAGGCAATTGATCGGCAATGTGAGCATGATCAGAAGTTGTCTGAGAAGTAAATTCTTTTGGTTTACATTGTCTTTGTGAATTGGGTTTACCAACCAATCTTTGATCTTATGTTTTTTCAATTTAGAAAAATAGGAATTGGTCTTATGGCGAAGTTCAACAACCATATCCTTGTTGGAGTCGGTGATGTTATTAATGATTTCCGTAAGGTACTGACTTACTTTGAATTCATTTTCCAGACCTTTGTTCAATCCCATTTTCTGAAGCCATTCTTGCATCACCATTTCTTCGAGCTGTACAACAAGAGTGTCGTTCTCTGGGTCGTTGATGTGTGTTACCAGTTCCTTCATTTTAGCTGTAAGCAGTTGCAGGAATTGGTTATATGCCTTTGCGGGATTCTCTTTATAAATAGATTCAAAATCGCTGACCTTGATCGGTGTCCCGGTATTGTAGAATAGGTCGCTTCTGAAACGATCGGCATCCGAATAGTTTACTACAACCGGTACCACCACAAGATCTTTGT
>DAISHL010000365.1:943-2786 GCA_036822555.1 Bacteroidota bacterium
AAGAAATAATAGGCGCCTAATACCATTCTTGTAACTCCCTTTTTTAAGGGTCTTAGCCGTCTCTCCTGTATTCATAATCCTTCTGCGAAAATGATGATCTTTGCATTGCGTTTCAATAACTGATTTACCCTTTTATAAGATTCATCATTCTTTTGCAAGCCTTCCTTCCCGCCATCTCTCAGGCGGAATATAGGAACGATGCCTATCTGATCGAGCAAAAAGGAAACCAGTCCCGGTTTAAAAGCATCACCACGGGCCATGTATTTTAACCGCAGCGGATAGGATACATAGGTGATGCAAATGGGGTCCATAAAAGCATTGGGATGATTCATGGCAATAACAGCCGGACCACCGGTATTCAAGTTTTTGACATTCTTGCCTTCTACACGTTTATAATAGGCAGGAATGGCAAAAGAAAGCAGGTATCGAATTAAATGCCATATCATTATAAAAGTGTGTTTTTAAGGGTTATTTTCAGTAAAGATATTATTAATATTTTGTTAGTAAAATACAGAGGTTAAAAACAGCAGAAAACCCTAAAAAATCAGTATATTTAAAGGATATAACTAAATTAAAAAAAGAGGGATTTTTATGTCAGAAACTACTACAGATAAAAAGAATTACGGTGCGGATAATATTCAGGTATTAGAAGGGTTAGAGGCTGTAAGAAAACGCCCTGCCATGTATATTGGCGATATTGGCGTAAAGGGATTGCATCACTTGGTTTATGAGGTTGTAGATAACTCCATTGACGAGGCTCTTGCCGGTCACTGTAAGAATATTTTTGTCTCAATCAATGAAGATAATTCCATTACTGTAAAGGATGACGGACGAGGCATTCCAACAGACATTCATCCGAAAATGGGAGTGAGTGCACTTGAGGTTGTTATGACCGTGTTGCACGCTGGTGGAAAGTTTGATAAAGATACTTATAAGGTTTCCGGTGGTTTGCACGGGGTAGGGGTAAGTTGTGTTAATGCATTATCAACGCATATGAAAACTGAAGTGCACCGTGATGGAAAGATCACTGTACAGGAATTCAGTTGTGGAAAGCCATTGTATCCAGCAAAAACAGTTGGAGAAACAACCTACAGAGGCACCATTCAAACGTTTAAACCGGACCTGAGCATATTTACCGTTAGTGAGTACAATTACAATACGCTTGCCAACAGGATGCGTGAACTTGCCTACCTGAACAAGGGGATCAGCATCACCCTGTCAGATGAGCGTCAGAAGGATGAGAACGGGAAAGCGTTTGGAGAGACCTTTTTTAGTGAAGGTGGCTTGCGCGAGTTTGTGACCTATATTGATGGTGCAAAGGAAAAATTAATTGAAGAGCCGATCTATATTGAGAACAATACAGGATCTATTCCTGTGGAAGTGGCCATGCTTTATAATAACTCATTCAGTGAGACCATTCAGAGTTATGTGAACAACATCAATACCCATGAAGGTGGTACACATTTATCTGGCTTTAGAAGAGGTTTAACCCGTACATTGAAGAATTATGCCGACAAGAACGGGTTATTGAGCAAAGTTAAGTTTGAGATCTCTGGTGATGATTTTCGTGAGGGCTTAACAGCCATTATTTCGGTAAAGGTAGCTGAACCTCAATTTGAAGGTCAGACAAAAACCAAATTAGGGAACTCTGAAGCCATTGGTGCTGTGGATACAGCTATCAGTGAGGCTCTTTCGAATTATCTGGAAGAACATCCGAAACAAGCTCGTGCGATCGTTGATAAAGTGATCCTTGCAGCTACGGCACGTCATGCCGCACGTAAAGCGCGTGAAATGGGGCAACGTATAAATGTGATGACCGGATCTGGTTTACCTGGTATACTTG
>DAISHL010000366.1:0-2784 GCA_036822555.1 Bacteroidota bacterium
GAATATATATATGCAGGACGCAATGCATATATCTATGGAATTCCGAGTGAGGAAGGTTCTAAGATTCCGTTCATGGGCTCATCAGGAAGAGTTACAAAGGGCAACGACGAACAAAATTTCTCTTTAGGCGGTGGAATTATTTTTGCAAGGGTTACAGATTCTTTACAGCTCGCCTCGAGGACCAGTAAATATGATCAGGCTTATTATTTCTCATTCTCATACAGCAATCGATTCTCTAAACATGCGGCCCTTTCTATAGAAAGCATTCTGTTTCCTCAGGTGAACCTGAACATGACAGGCGCAAGTATCAAGTGGATACGTGACCCCAGTGATCAATGGAATTTTGGTTGTTATGCCTTATACATTGGAGATTTCAAGGCTTTAACATCGAACGCCAGATTTATCCCGATCCCCTACTTATCTTATTCGGTGTTCTTCGACTGATCATTTGACCAGTTTCATCTCATTAAGTAAATATCCTGCACCTGCATATTTATCGATCACCCATAAGGTGAACCTTACATCCAGTACAATATTTCGGCACATATTCACATCATACATCACATCACTCATGGTGCCTTCCCAATTCCTGTCGTAGTTGGTGCCTATCAATTCGCCCTTGGCATTTAAAACCGGACTTCCGCTATTTCCTCCTGTTGTGTGATTGCTGGCAATAAATGATACCCTTAGTTTCCCATTCTTATCGGCATACTGACCAAAATCCTTGGCATCATAAAGTTCTTTTAGACGAGGCATAAATTCATAATCAGGATTGCCGGTTGCATTTTTTTCAATCATCCCATCAATGGTGGTGTAATGATTATACTCCACGCCGTCTTTGGGTTTATACCCATCCACTTTACCATAAGCAATGCGCATGGTACCATTGGCATCAGGATAGAATTTCTTATTCTTCACATTTTCCTTAAGCGCCAGCATGTATTCCTTCTGCAGTTCCAGGATCTGCAACTCATCGTAATTATACTGAGGCATTACAAGTTTTTGATAATAATTGGAAATAGAACCCGCAAGTAAATAGAATGGGTCGCGTTCATAAACTGCTGCACTCTTCTCAAAATCGTCGAGCATCAATTTTGCTTTCGCATTGTCAATAAAACTCGAATTATTATATAAAAAGTCTGTTGCCTTATTTACATCGTATCCATGAGCATTCAATAATGAATCAAGGTAAGGCGGACGGTTTCCTTTCTCAATATTATTGATATATTCCTGTAGCATGGCCTTGCACAACTTTATATCCGTGGCCTTATTGTAATTCTTGAATGGGATCGTTCTCTTAAGATCAGACAGCAATTGATCGAACATGTTCTCTTTTCCTGCTTGCTTTTTTCTTAGTTCATTGAACAATGCCGGATAGTTATAGATGTACCGTAACACATCGATCCCCATCAAACATTCGAAATAATAATCTACTTGTTTGCTAAGTGGGGCATACTCTTCATACACCTTTTTGAACTGAGTGAACAGCTGAGTGTATTTAGCCTTCTTCTGAGGTTCATTTACAAACAATTCAAGGAAAGATGCTTCAAAGTTCTTTTTCTTATTAATGCCGTCATACTTCTTTAGTCCCAACATTTCGCCTGACCATTTCTTGTAGGCATTGGCAATACCAGCATATCTGTCGGCGTACATCAATCGAATGGTATCATTCAGTTCCATATCCTTCTCATAGATCGCCAAACGTTTCTCACGCAACGACACGCGTCTTGGATTCTGCTGATTCACCAATAGATCAACTGCATAGGAGGTCAGATACTCTTGTGTTCTTCCGGGAAAACCATACACCATTGTAAAATCACCTTTTTCATATCCCTTTAAAGATACTGGGAATGAATAAGCAGGTTTGTAAGGCACATTGTCGGCATTGTAATCTGCAGGCTTATTGTCCTTACCAGAGTAAATTCTGAACATACTAAAATCAGGATTATGTCTTGGCCAAACCCAGTTATCAGTTTCACCGCCGAATTTCCCGATATTCTCAGGCGGAGTGCCTACCAAACGTACATCTTTAAAAACCTCAGTGATAAAAAGGTAATATTCATTGCCGTAATAAAATGGGCGTACAAAAGCGGTAAAATGAGTGTTCTCTGTTGCTTTGCGCTCTATCTGCTGCATGGTTGCTTTAATAGCCGAATCCTTTTGAAATTCTGAATAATTTGGCTTAAGCACTGATAGCACTTGCTTTGTAACATCATCAATACGTTTTATGAAAGTTACAGTTAGGCCTTTGCAATACAACTCTTCATTGGCATTTTTTGCCCAATACCCATTCTTCAAATAATCCTTTTCAACAGTGCTTAGGCCTGCAATAGAACTGAAACCACAATGATGATTGGTCAAAAGTAAACCTTTAGTAGAGATCATCTCTCCGGTACATCCGCCACCAAAGATGGCAACGGCATCTTTCATACTGGCCTTGTTGATGCTGTATAATTGCTGAGCCGTTAATTTAAAGCCATTCTTTTTCATGTCTTTAAAATTCAAAGCCTCAATAAGCTGTGGCATCCACATGCCTTCATCTGCTTTAACCGTAAAGGCTAATAGTACTAATCCGAATAATATTGATCTCATCATGTTCATTATTTAAATCCTGCCATTTTCATGGCATCATATTTTATGGCACTGTCCAAAGGTATCTGTTCGTTTGTGCTACGTTGTGTCGATTTTTTCAGCAAAAGTGGGGTTTCGCGGATCTGCTTAGCATAATTCTGGATCATGCCATCACGTTGCTTCCTTTCGTAGAAAGTTTTTGGCGATGTATAA
>DAISHL010000367.1:0-2774 GCA_036822555.1 Bacteroidota bacterium
AAATCATACAATCCCCCGTCAACACACCCCCCTATTCATATAGTACCAGGTCCTAATAAACAATCAACACATTCAAGAGCATCCTCTATGACATCTAGTCATCAAAAATCCAGTATGATGCACACTGTTCATTCTGCCACATCAACATGTTCGAGAGAATCAGCATTGAACTCAAGTATTTCGTCAAAAGTTCCCTCTCTTGCAGAAGATTAATCTCGCGTCACCCCAACAATGAAACCCCTCATCAATATACCAGGTTCTTTTAATCAATCATCACATTCAATTACATCATCTTTGACATCAAGTCATCAAACTGTACGAACACCATCCATAGCCAGTACAAGTGAATTATCAATGCCAACCTCACATGGTCAGCATCACATTGCCACCCCCAATTCAAACCTTACTTCTTCTGATATGGTTGGGATAATGAATGGGAAATCACCAGACCTGTTATACCTCCCCAATGATTTTCTTCCCAGTAATAAAAAACATATTACTGAAATACATGGCAAGAGGTTTTGGAACTATGCTGTTCACTTTGACAGAAGCCTTCCAGAGGAAAATCCAGATGATTATCAAATGGGATCATTCCTGACAAAGCTCAACTCGTTTTATGAAGAAATTCATGATAACCTCACAAAATGTCTTTTGTCTCATTTGGTGGTAGGTTTCTTTTTCAAGGAAAAATCCATTCATTTTCAGCAATATTGTCTCATTCATTCAACTTTAGACCAGGGCAAACTTTTACAATCTTCATGTAGAAGGAAATAGCATTGAAAGTATTCACACTGCTGCCCTCTCATCCAGTCATGTCCTTGATGACAATTATCTTGTTCGAATTCTGGATATTATCAAACATCCTCATAAGATAGAGAGGGGATGGTTTCATCGAGCCAAAGGTGCCATTGAAAAATCATTTAAGATCAAGTTTCCTGATCACAAAAAACATTTCTTGTATAGGATTGCTGACTACCTTTTCAATAATACCTTCAATCAAAGGATGAGGAGGGGTATGCTACAGAATGTAGGGGGAGTGTGGTACAAGAGGATTTATCCAAAAAATGGTAACCAAAATGGCAATCTGATAGAGAAGAGTTTTACCACACTGTTCGAGGGTCCAGTTGTTGTTGAGAAAAAGGTCATTTCAGTCCTTGGATTTCCTTATCATGGGTATATTGTAAGGAGAGCAGCTGGGGTTCCCAGATACCTACCGACAAAAGATGAGCTTTCCAAGGCCATTCAATTCTTACCCGAAGATCAATTTGTAGGCCAGATGATGGAATACTACAGAAAATTCCATCATTCAAAGGAGGTAAGAGAACAGGTTAAAATTTAGAGCATCTTTTGACAGATGTAATATTTCTTAAAAGTGCATTTTGTTTGCATCAGATCATGACAAGAAATGATTGTGTTTCACATGGTTTGGAATATTATGATTTGAAATTCAAAAATGGAGGTAGCAAACCAAGTGTGCAACCGTTGTTGGAAAGTTGCAATGTAACATCTCATTCAGAAGTGAGAGAGTGTGATTCTCCAAATCCCAGTGAATTATTTGGCCCCATTTGGGATAATATTAATTCGAATGATGTTGTCATAGAGAATACAGAGAGAGCTTGCGAGCCAGTTCATGGGTCAGCTTTGGACAACTTCACAAGTGAGCATGTAGTAATATTAAGTTGATTTCTTTTCATGCTCATTTGCCATGATCTTTACCTTTAATCTTTTTGAAAAAGGTGATTATGATTTGGAGTACTCTGATATTGGATATTATCCAGAGGAATCAATTCCAGAAAGCATGGATTTGACGGATGAACTTTCCCAATTGAAGTGCAGCATAGTCACTTCAGAGGAATCAAAAATGAATGACCTCAGAAATATAAATGAAAGTGAGTGTAATTGACATCATTTTTTTAATTTTTAGGCACAATTTTTTATCACAATGGTCTTTTTATTTTTGTTACAGAGGTAACAAACTTGCAGGACAAAAATAGACCAATTGGCAATCACTTGAACAACAACAATAGTTTGATGTCCAAATCTGTACCTTCTGGAAGGAAAAGTTTGGAGAATTTGGTATCCACCTGTAAGTGATTTGAATTATGGCAATTTCATTATTTTGCTTCGCCAAGACCCAAAATGCATCAATCTTTCCTTTTATTTCACACCAGATGAGAAAAACAAAAATTTATCTGTGGTCTCTCTTCCATGTGGTTCTGGTGAGCGAATTATTGGTGAGGTTATTAAAACAAAGAAGAACTCATACCTGATCTCTATCATATTACATAAAATTTAAATAGTGATCACTGACAAAGAAAGAAAAGCATTCATGAAAGATTTTCCTGACATGAAAAGTAATGCGTTGGCAACCGAAGCAACTGACAACATTAATCAAGAAGAGCAGGAGAAATTCTTTGATGTGGAGAAGGTCATAAAAATGCGAGTAAGCAAAAAAGGAAAGGAAGAGTTTCTTGTGAAGTGGACTGGGTACCCTTTGAGTCAGGCAACTTGGGAACCATTTGAAAATCTTTCAGGAGAAGATGCCTGTGAGTATCCAGTCAATTTTATTCAAGAAATCATGCATTTATTGTAAACATCAATGCCAACAAATGTTTTTAAACAGGTGCAGAAGCCTTGGCATTGAAAAAAGGAGCAGATAGGGCAATCTCATCTGAGGTGGATCGATCAGAAGTGTTTTATTCTACCTTTAATGGAATGGCAATCATCTCATATTTAGTGTTCTATGTTGCAATTGAGAATAAGAAACCCACAAA
>DAISHL010000368.1:0-2764 GCA_036822555.1 Bacteroidota bacterium
ATAACCCAACCATTGTGGCCTGGGCCAAAGAAATTGGCGGCAAGGTAGAGAATGTGTACAAGGCCGATGAGATTCCTTGGTGCGGCCTTTTTATGGCAGTGGTGGCACAGCGCGCGGCCAAAGCCGTGGTAAAAGATCCATTATGACCCTGAACTGGGGCACATTTGGCAAAACAGCAGCCACTCCAATGCTGGGTGATGTATTGGTGTTTGTAAGAAAAACCAGCGAAGGCAAAACAGCAGGACATGTAGGCCTGTATGTGGGCGAGGATGATAAATGCTACCATGTATTAGGAGGCAACCAAAGCGATAAGGTATGCATTACTCGTATTGACAAAAGCCGCCTCTACAGCGCCCGCCGCCCAAACTACAATGTACAGCCCAAGAATGTGAGGGTAATTAAATTAAGCAGTACTGGAAGTGCGTCAAAGAATGAACAGTAGACAGATCAATTTTATTAAATAATTCAATAAAATAAATATCAATTAGTATCATGGATAATACCACCCTCGTTACAGGTAAAAAATAGATAAAGGACATTTTGAGTCCTACCCAGACTCGAGGCAAAGCCCCACCAAAAAACCGAAGTTCAAAAAGGACCTCTTTTTTGAAACTTTTTTTGTGTCGTATTTTGCCACAATACCAAACCTTCAAAAACACCGAAACCCGCGCCAGACGCGGGTTGCAGGGCATTTTTGGACGAGGTCCCGAGCGGATTCGAACCGCTGTACAAGCTTTTGCAGAGCTCTGCCTAGCCACTCGGCCACAGGACCTTTTTATTTATTTTTTTATAGAGCTTTTACTTGCTCTGCCTAGTCTCGGTTCAACCGAGACCACAGCCTCCTTAATTCAGGATAGCAAAAATAATAAAAAATTCGCATCTTGTAGCAAGATTAAAAACATTTTATATGCTTATTCACAGCAAGTTACCAAAGGTTGGCACCACCATCTTCACCACCATGAGTGCATTGGCTCGCGAACACAATGCCATCAATGTATCTCAGGGTTTTCCTGATTTTGGATGTGATATGAATTTACTGGACAAAGCCACTAAGTACATGCAGCAAGGCTTTAACCAATACGCTCCAATGCAAGGTGCAATGCAGCTTCGCGAAACTATTGCCGAAATTTTACATACGTGTTACAATGGGACCTATCATCCCGATACAGAGATCACTGTTACTGCCGGTGCTACACAAGGTATATATACTGCCATAGCTGCATTTATCAAAGAAGGCGATGAAGTGATTGTGTTTGAGCCAGCCTATGATTGTTACATCCCTGCCATTGAATTGCATGGCGCTAAAGCAGTGCCGGTGCAATTGACCTATCTAGGATTCTCAATCCCATGGGAAGAAGTGATCAAAGCGGTGAACGAACGCACTCGCATGATCATCATCAACTCACCTCACAACCCTAGCGGAACTACACTTACAGAAAACGATCTGAAAACTCTTGAGATCCTTGTCAAAGGAAAGAACATCCTTGTTCTGAGTGACGAAGTATATGAACATATGGCCTTTGACGGTCAAGCGCATCAAAGCGTGGCCCGATTTCATGATCTGCGCATGCAAAGCCTCATTGTTTCTTCTTTCGGAAAAACAGTGCATTCCACAGGCTGGAAGATCGGCTATGTAGCCGCACCGGAATTTCTGATGAAAGAATTCCGTAAGGTACACCAGTTCCTGGTATTCGCCGTGAACCACCCGTTCCAGCTTGCCTTAGCGGAATATCTGCAAAACAAAGAGAACTATCTTGAACTGAAACATTTCTATCAACAGAAACGAGATCTCTTTCGCAATCTTATTGCCGGATCACGTTTTCAAATTGAACCCTGTACCGGAACCTATTTTCAATTGCTGAATTATTCAAAGATCACCAACGAAAATGATTGCGATTATGCCATTCGCTTAACAAAAGAAAACAAACTCGCCTCCATTCCTCTATCTGTCTTTTACACCAAAAACACCGATCATCGTTTGCTACGTTTTTGCTTTGCTAAAAAAACAGAAACACTTGAAAAAGCTGCAGAGATCCTCGTGAAATTGTAAAGGTCTTTAAAATCTAAAATTGTTTAATTAACAAAATTAAACGATTCTTTTATAAACTTTATCCCTTCCAATTCGTTATTCATCGAAAGCTTTTTTACCTTTATTGTAAGGCAACCGATGTTGATTTTTAAGAGACAATTACAACTTATCCTCGTTCTGATTTTTACTTGTGCTGTATACTCAGCGCAAATAAATCCTTTTGTTTCTGAGAACATCGAACAAACTATTTCTACAAAACATTTACCACTATATAATAAAGCGAGACTCTCCATTGAAAGCGAACAGTGTAAAGAAGCCGTGGTGTTCGTTGATTCACTGATCACACTTTATCCCTAGACCACAGGTATTAATTATTAAGAAGGAATCTCTATCTCTCACAATGAAAACACCAAAGACCGATCTATTGCGCCATTAAAAAAGATCAAACCTGAGTCGGATAAAGTTGACAACTACCATTATTGGCTTGGATTTGCTTACGAAAAGAATGACAGCACAACTGCTGCCATCACTGCCTACTCTGTATTCATTGCTAAAGAATCAAAGAATGCATCGCCTAACACACGCTTGCTGAAGGATGCAGAACGTCGTATCGAAAATTTGAACATGTCGTCGAGCATGAAGAGTTTTGTGAACCTTGTAAGCGTTAAGAATATCGGAAGCCCTATCAATACAGAAGCTTCAGAGTACGTGCCACTATTGCCCTCTGATGGCTCC
>DAISHL010000369.1:0-2762 GCA_036822555.1 Bacteroidota bacterium
TATCCTACGGCCGATGATATGCAGGTAATAAAGCCTTTGCTAGTGCCTGATTTTGTATGAATAGCACCCTCCTCAGTGTGGTTCACAAAACAGTTGCCACTGAACAAATGGATCGGTCTTTGTGATGAGTTACCTCAAAAGTATCAGATCTATATACTGGGAGCTTCATCAGACAAGCCCTTGGCAGCTGAAATAATTAAAACGTCCAAGAACAAGAATATAAAAGACCTGAGCGGTGATCTATCTCTTCTGCAAGCTGCCGCATTGATGCAGTTTGCTGCCATGAATTATGTGAACGACAGTGCTCCTTTGCATTTAGCATCCGCAGTTAACGCACCAGTTACTGCTTTCTTTTGTTCTACCTTAAAAGAGTTTGGGTTTTATCCCTTGTCAACTAATTCGAAAGTAATAGATGCTGGAAAGTTAGAATGCAGGCCATGTGGTATGCATGGACATCGTGCTTGCCCAAAAGGTCATTTCAATTGCGGGAACCTGATCAATATCAAGGAAGCACTGATCTCTTCGGGGGATTAAAAAATTGCTACAATTCTGGGGAAAAAAATAATGGCGCCTGCAATAACACTTGCAATGCTCATGACAAGAACTACGGCTGCTGACAGATCTTTGATCTGTCCTGCCAATGGGTGTTGTTGAGGATGAAGCAGGTCAATGGTCTTTTCGATGGCAGTATTAAGAATTTCAAATGCCATAACCAAAGCCGCACACAAAATAACTATCAGCCACTCAACTTGACTAATTTTTAGAATGTATCCCAAAATAATAGTGAATAAGGCTATGATAAGGTGAATAATGAAGTTGCGTTCCTCACATGCCCACTTTATTCCTTTAAATGCAAATGCGAATGATTTGAGTATGCCATGTTTTTGCGACACAGTTAATTCTCTTTGGTTAATTGCATGTCATTGATCAGCTTCAACACAAATTCAAGCTGTTCCTCCTTGTTGAGATCTGTATTGTCGAGTACAATGGCATCTTTGGCCTGAATCAGAGGGTTTTCCTTTCGGTTCATGTCATCATGATCTCGCTTCAACAGATTTTGCAACACCTCATTTACATCGTGGTATTCGCCTTTACTGCTTAACTCATCCATTCTGCGTTGCGCTCTCACCATATTATCTGCTGTCATAAAAAGTTTTAATTCAGCATCCGGAAAAACATTGGTTCCTATATCTCTGCCATCCAATACCACTGCTTTATTCTTACCCATTTCGCGTTGAAGGGCCACCATTTTCTCACGTACTTGTTTGATTGAGCTGATTTTACTCACATGTTCATTCACTTCCATGGTACGTATTTCCTTATCTACATTAACACCATTCAGGAAAGTTTCAGAACTTTTGGTGTGCGGGTTGAATTTGAATTCAACTTTTATTTGAGGCAGGGCTTCTATCAAGGCATCAAAGGTTGGTTTTTTGCCATGATCAATTAAATTGTTTTGCAAGGCATATACCGTAACTGCTCTGTACATGGCGCCTGTGTCAATATAACTGTAGTTTAGTTTTTGAGCAAGGGCCTTGGCAATAGTGCTTTTGCCGCAACTTGAGAATCCGTCTATGGCAATGGTAATATTCTGCATCACTATAAAGTTAAGTGAATTTGTGATTTCAAGTTGAGCATTTCCCATGTTTAATATTAACAGTTGGTTATTATTTTACTCCTTTTTTGTTCATGGTTTGCTGATATATTCTGGCATACTTTTCATGTTGTTCGTATGTTTCAGAAAAATTTGAATACCCATTAAGCTCAGGTTTTGCACAGAAGAACAGGTATTTATGTTTGGCATGATCTATGACTGAATTCAACGAATGTGTTACCGTTAGGATTATTGGTCCCGGAGGCAGACCTTTGAATCTATAGGTGATGTATGGTGAATCAATATCCTTGTCCTTATCATACACTCGTTGTGTCCCCCAGATTTTATTGGCAAATACCAAGGTTGGATCGGCCTGCAAGGGCATGTCTTTTTTCAATCGGTTAAGATAAACACCTGCAATTTTTTGTTGTTCCTCAGGGATATGACTTTCGTTTTGAGCTATGGAAGCTAGGGATACAACTTCATTAACGGATAGCCCAGTATTCTTTCTGGCTTTTTTGATCTTTTCTTCAGTCCAATAACTGTCGTATTTTCTCTTTAAAAGTGATATAAGTTCGGGTAGGGGAATGGCCCAGCTTACTTCATAGGTTACGGGGAAGAAACAACCAAAAGCACTTTCGGGAGTTAAACCAAAATCGCTGTTAAGTTTTTTCTCGTCTTCAAAATAAGCCTCCAATTCATCTTCATTTATCTCAAGTTTGTCATTCACGTAATCAATGAATTCTTCCATGTCGTGTATCTGTGAGTTGAATGACAGTTTGATCTTCTCTTGCTTGTTGTATTTTATCAGATTAATGATCTGCCTGGTGGTCATACCATTTGTGACACGGTATTTGCCAGGATGAATGTTCTTTTCAAGATCCATTTGTTTGGCCAGCCACTCAAATTTGTCGGTTTCATTGAGTATGTTCTTGTCCTTTAGTTCATATACAATGTCGTTAAGATCAAATGCCGATTGAATGTAAATGAATTCATGGTCTTTGTTGAGTTTTACTTTCGATTTAAAAAAGTTTTGATACACCCAAAAACCACCAAGTGCTCCCAGAATTAGAAGGATCAGTATCACAATAGTTCCTGTTTTTGCCTTATTAGCCATACGATACTACGAATTTACCAATTGTTATTGTTTTCATGACTGTTTTGCTTT
>DAISHL010000370.1:0-2761 GCA_036822555.1 Bacteroidota bacterium
CAAGTGCATTGGCACGTGTTGTTGTTTTAACGTCCTTCTCGTAGATCTTTCCCAGTATTTGTTTATGCTCTGCTTCCTTGTCTTTAGCCACTGTATTCAAATAGTTCATGGCTGTTTCACGTAGTCGGTGAAATTTATCATTCTCAGCCGCCCACTTAATGGTTTGATATGCTATATCATTCTTGATCTCCTTATTAAGTTCTTTTAAAGCCTCATATCTATCTCCATACAGCGGAGCGTTCTTGTACTGAAAGGCATATTCTTCCAAAGATTTCTTATAGGTAAGTTCAGCAAGCAACTGTCGTTCTGCATCAAAATTCACCAACTGTGGTTTTCCTGTTGTTGTGAACTTAAAGGTTTGCTTAACATCAGTGATCACGATATTATGACGGGTTACCTTACCATTATCATACACATCCACACTCAATGGCAATTCATACAGAGGAGTGGTCTTAAAGTTCTGCTTTTGTTCAACAGTGAGTTCAACTACATTGTTTGTTGCATCATAAGTGTTGGTTACTTCAATTACCGGATGGCCCTTCGCCAGGAACCATTGATTAAAGAACCAGTTCATGTCCTTACCAGTTACTTCTTCAAAAGCCATTCTCAAGTCATGGATCTCACCGGTCTTGAATTTTCTGTTCTCAAGATATGTTTTCAAAGATGCAAAGAAAGCATCATCACCAACGATCTTGCGTAACATATGAAGGATCTGACCACCTTTGTTATAGCTAAAGCCATCAAACATATCTTCTCTGTTCTCATAATTGAAACGGATCATGTTCACTTGTTTGGTTGAACCCATGTATCCGGCTCTGCTTTGTAAATGGTGAAGATCAGCTGCATCCCTACCGAACTTATATTCTTCCCATAAGTACTCTCCGTATGTTGCGAAACTTTCGTTCAATGGCAGATTACTCCAGCTCTCACAAGTCACAAGGTCGCCAAACCACTGATGGAATAATTCATGCGCAATGATATCCTCACCTTTGTTACCGTCCATGATCTCACGTGTGGTCGCATACACAGCAAAATCGCCATGTAATGTTGCACTGGTGTTTTCCATTGCACCACTTACATAATCACGCACGGCAATTTGTGCGTACTTAGGCCATGCATACGGTACACCCAGTTTACTCGAATAGAACTCGATCATCTCTTTTGTGTTTCCAAAAATTGCTTTGGCATGAGGCACATATTCAGCCTCCACATAATAACTAATTTCTTTTCCGTTCCACGGCTCGTCAGTTACCTTCTTAAATTCTCCAACTGCCATCATGAATAGATATGGCGCATGTGGCTGATCCATCTTCCAATAATCCGTTCTTGTACCATCGGTATTCTTACGAGAACTTACAAGCACCCCGTTTGACAAGGTTGTGAAACGATCCAACACAGTCATATAGATCTCCTGAGTGGTCTTTTGGTTAGGGCTGTCAATGGTTGGGAACCATGCAGAATTAGATTGAGTTTCCCCTTGGGTCCATATTTGTGGCATCTTATAAGGATTGATGCTTTTCGGATTGATGAAATACAAACCTTTGTCGCTGCTGATCGCATTGCTGCCACCTTGCTTCAATTCATCCGGTTTTGAAATATATTCGATCTCAACTACAAAGTTCTCGGTACGTGTGAATGCCCTGCCAAGATCTATTTTAATAGAATCATTCTCGTACTTAAAACTTGATGTAACAGCAATCATTTTCTCCACTGGTTTCATTTCACCTTTTGGCTTACCGGTGGCAGGTTCGCTAACTACAGCAGTTGAATAGAGTTTTACAGATTTGATATCCATGCCACGTGCGTTCAAATAGCACATTTGTGGTGGATAAAAATGAGGTTTAAGGGTAATGGTAGCCTTTCCGTTCAGACGAGAATAGGTCCAGTCGAAACTCTCTTCCAGTTAGGTGTGTACAAGATCACACACTTTTGGGTTGGCAGATTGATATTTCTCCTTTTTTGGCGGAACATTCGCTTCCACCTTTGGAGTATCGGCCATAGGCAATACAGAATTAATGGTAGCTGTTGGAGGCGCTGCCACTGTTTTTTTAGTTGAATGGCACGCTACAAATACCGCGCAGGCAATTAAGAATTTTGGTAAAACAAAACGGGTCATATGAATTGGATTATAACACAAAAATGTGATTTAATTTACTGTAAACCAAAATAATATATGGTAAACTACGCTATTGGTCAAAAACCATGATGAGCTGCAGATAAAATGGACCGGGATCAGATAGGTTTTTGATTCTTGATCACGTAACGCGACACAAATATACTTACCTCATAAAGCAAGTACATTGGCACGGCAACAACCATTTGCGAGGTAACATCGGGGCTCGGAGTGATCACTGCGGCAGCTATCAAGATCACTAACACGGCATGTTTCCTGTACTTACTCATGAATTCAGGAGTGAGCAAGGTCAGCTTTGTAAGAAAGTAAACAAGTACAGGCATTTCAAATATCACACCAGATACAATGGTCATTGTGGAGATCAATGAAATATAATCATCAAAAGTATTGTTGGTCTGAACTATGCCACTGGACGAAACCTGATAGCTGATGAGGAAGTTGTAACTCATTGGAAAAAGAAGGAAATAACCAAAACAAATGCCCACTAAAAATAATACGGATGCGATGACAATGAACATTTTTACTGGACCTAGTTCCTTGTCCTTTAGGGCAGGGCGAACGAATTTCCAAAGCTCCCATAATAGTACCGGAAAACCCAGGATGAGGCCTGTCAAGAATGCGATCCAC
>DAISHL010000371.1:0-2755 GCA_036822555.1 Bacteroidota bacterium
CTTATTGCTTTTAGTCTTGGTACGTGGGGCGTAGGAAAGATACTGCCTACCGGTATTATTCCTACAGAGGACCAAGGAACCATTAAAGTTAACGTAACACCACATCTGGGCGCCACACTTGCGCGATCGGAGAAAGTGATGACAGAGATTGACAAAGTGGCCATGGGTTTCCCAGAGGTTGAAGCAGTATCCACTCTGGCAGGCTTCAGCATGATGACCGATGGATCGGGCGCTTCCTTTGGGATGAGCACCATAAGCTTAAAGCCATGGAACGAAAGAAGATCAAACGCCAACGAGATCATTGCAAGGCTGCAGGAAACAACGAAACACATCAAAGATGCCGAGATTCAGTTCTTTCCACCACCTGCAGTTCCGGGGTTTGGAAATGCCAGCGGTTTTGAATTACGTATCCTCGACAAAACAGGTACCGGTAATTTACAGCAAACCTATGAGGTCGCACAGAAATTCATTTCTGCCTTGAAAGAACGGCCTGAAATTAAAGATGTATTCACAAGCTTCAATCCTAATTTCCCTCAGTACATGATCCATATAGATCAGGACATAGCAGCAAAAAAAGGAATTTCAGTAGATGCGGCAATGAGCAATTTGCAAGCTCTCATGGGAAGTTATTACGCCACTAATTTTATTCGCTTCGGACAGATGTATAAGGTAATGCTGCAAAGTGATCCAAGATTCAGGGCGCAACCGGATGACATTCTTAAACTTAGGATCAAGAATAAGGATGGCGAAATGGTGCCTTACTCGTTATTCAGCCGAATAGAGCGCGTGTATGGTCCTGAACAACTGACACGCTACAATATGTATATTTCTGCCATGCTAAACGGAGAAGCTGCCGATGGCTATAGTAGCGGAGATGCCATTAAAGCCATTGACGAAGAAGCTGAAAAAATATTGCCAAAAGGTTACGCCCATGAATGGTCAGGGATGACAAGAGAGGAGATTGCTTCAGGGAATCAGGTGATCATTATCTTCTCCATCTGTATTTTGTTTGTGTACCTGCTGTTATCAGCACAATATGAAAGTTTTTTACTGCCTTTTCCAGTGCTGTTGTCTTTACCTGTCGGAATCTTTGGCTCGCTTTTCCTGCTTTGGATCACAGGCCTCGAAAACAATATATATGCGCAAGTGGCAATGGTAATGCTCATTGGATTGCTTGGCAAAAATGCCATTTTGATCGTTGAATATGCCATTTTAAAACAGAAGCAAGGGTATTCTGCAATGGAAGCCGCTATGGAAGGCGCTGTATCACGTTTACGTCCTATCCTGATGACCTCCTTTGCATTCATTGCAGGACTCATCCCTTTGATGCTTGCAAGCGGCGCAGGCGAGATTGGAAATAAGACCATTGGCACGGCAGCCGCCGGCGGCATGCTTACAGGTACCATCCTGGGTGTGTTTGTGATCCCTGGACTTTATGTGATATTCTCGAAATTAAAGAGTAAAAAAATCAGAACGAATTGATATGACACTTCATTCCATGTTAAAAAAGAATCATATTATCTTGATAACACTGATGTTGCTTTTACAGAACTGCAAGGTAAAAGAGCCATTCACAGAAACAACCTATAAACAACTTCCGGATAAATTCGATCAGCAATCGGACTCCGTTAGTTCAGAGACTGGATCTTGGAGAACTTTCTATTTTGATACTCACTTAAAAACACTCATTGATTCAACACTCCTGCATAATCTCGATCTTAAGAATGCCATTCAAAAAATTGAATATGCCAAAGCCAATGTTCGCATGAACAAAGGTGTAAGATTGCCTGAGTTGGGACTCAACACCTCTGTAGGACAACGTAAATTTGGTGATTATACAATGGATGGGGTTGGAAATTATGATACCCAGTTTTCCCCGAACATCAACGAAAAACAAAAGATCCCTAATCCTTTGCCTGATTATTATATAGGATTTCAAACCAGCTGGGAAATAGACCTGTGGGGAAAACTGAAGAACAAAAAAAGAGCTGCTGCTGAAAAATTCATTGCATCTGTGCATGGAAAAGATCTCATCGTCACCGGATTAATTGCCGAAATAGCATCGTCGTATTTTGAGTTGCTGGCACTCGATAATGAGTTTGAGATCTTAACATCCAATATACTATTACAAGAGGCCGCACTTGATCTTGTAAAGTCACAAAAAAATGCAGCAAAGGCAAATCAATTAGATGTTGAAATGCAGGAATCACAACTCTTAAACACAAAGAGTTTAAAAAAAGATATTGAACAACGCCTTGTGGTATGCGAAAGTAAGCTTAACTTTTTATGCGGTACATTCCCTAAAAAGCTTCAAAGAGACACTTCCTATTATTCAGAACATCTGAAACCAAAGATCAATACTGGGTTGCCATCCGATCTTTTGCAGAACAGACCTGACATCAAACAGGCAGAAGCTTTACTTCGCTCCAGCAATGCCGATGTAAAGTCTGCCAGAGCTGCCTTTTACCCGAGTGTTAACATTGGTGCAATACTTGGACTTCAATCCTTCAATTCCTCCTTACTATTTGAATTACCTGCTTCAGCTGCGTATAATCTTGTAGGCGGATTAACAGCTCCCTTGCTGAACAGGAGAAAATTAAAAGCGGAATTGATGGCCTCCAGATCAGAGCAAAGACAAGCATTCCTGAACTATGAAAAAACAATTTTAAATGGGTTCATGGAGGTTTTTGTGGCTAACAAGAATGTCAATAATCTTATAGAATTATTTGATCTGAAGAAGCAAGAGGTGAATATC
>DAISHL010000372.1:0-2751 GCA_036822555.1 Bacteroidota bacterium
CAAATCAGACAACAAGCCGGAAAATGATTTCTCATTAACCCCAAAGGTACAGGACAATCCAAGGATGGGCAAAGCAGCAGAACCTGATACAAAACATTATTTAGGAAGAGACATTTACACCCATGTGACATATGCCGATCTTGAAACTGAGATCGATAGCCCTGTTGCTGAAAAATTCAACGATGCAAAAAACTATATAGGCCATGTTAAGGATTCCATTTTTGCAACCAATGCCATTATTGTGATAGACTCACTTCTCACAAATGTTAGCGAAAAGGAATATGAAAAGAACGACTCCTTGCTGCAAGTTACAGCTGTTCTTACGGCATTTGACGTAAAGGGAAATGCCTATAAAGCCTATCCGAAATATACCATCAAAAATAATGTGGCAATACCAGGGGAGGATGTCATAGAAAAACTAGGATTGAAATTCGTGTTCTGGAAGATCAATCCTGATGAGGGCACCATTGAAGTGACCATGAGTGAGCGAATTTCAAACTCCAAGGATTTTATTGTAATGGAAGCACATTTGTTCCCGTTCATTAATGTGTTGTGGCTAGGGTGTATCATCATGGCGTTAGGCACCACTATTGCCATCATTGAAAGAGTAAGACAGAACAAAATAAAAAATGCGTGATCAGAAGAAAATAGTGATCATAGGTTGTGGGAATGTAGCATGGCATTTGGCTGAACGTTACAAAAAAGAGGATCTTCACGTATATAATCACAAGCGCAACACCAGATTAAACGAATTCAAGGAACGATTCAATGCAACTACACATCCAAGCATCCTAAATATAGCAACAGATGCCGATCACTATTTCATATGCGTTAAAGACGATGTGATATTGGACGTGATAAAAAAGATCGAACATCTGCCCATCAGTTCATTGATCTTAATAACGTCAGGTAACTTCGATATAAAAAACTGCAAAACGAAATTAAGAGATCTCGCCATCTTCTATCCTATCCAAACATTCAGTAAAGAAGATGAGATCAAATGGAAGGATACCTACATTGTTGTTGAAGGAACCAACAGAACATCCTCTTTAAGAGCCGTAGCCGTTGCCAGGGAGTTCAGTAAGAACGTGATTCAACTGAATTATAAAGAACGATTGCAACTGCATGTGGCAGCAGTTTTTGCGAACAATTTTACAAATGCATTGTATATAGAGGCAGATGAGATACTGAAAGGTTTGAAAAAACAATTGAGCATAGACATTTTATATCCACTGATCAAACAAGGTGTCAAAAAACTGAAATCAATGCCTCCAAAGCTTGCACAAACCGGACCAGCAAAACGAGGAGATAAAGGAGTGATTCAGAAACATCAATCTGTTTTACCAAAGGAGAAAAAGGAATTATACAACGCTCTGAGCTTGCTCATTGAAAAGCAACAAAAAGAAGGATGAATAACTTCAAACAGCGATTAGCAAAAGTAAGCACCATTATGCTTGACATTGATGGAGTGCTCACCGACGGCAAAGTACTTGTGACCGAAAGAGGTGAATTACTCCGCAATCTCAGTTCAAAAGATGGGTATGCTTTACAACTTGCAGTTAAAAAAGGGTACAGAATTGTGATCATATCGGGCGGCAACAACGAGGCTGTGAAGGTTGCACTGTCGCGCTCAGGTATTACTGACATTTTCATTCGTCAGCACGACAAACTTAGCTGTTACAAGGATTACATCAATGAACATTCACTTACAGATGATGAAGTGATCTATATGGGAGATGACCTCCCTGACTGGGAAGTGATGAGCCGTGTTGGTGTTCCTGTTTGTCCAAATGACGCAGCAACCGAAATAAAAGATATTTGTATTTACATATCTGATAAAAAAGGGGGCGAAGGATGTGTAAGGGATATTATTGAACAGGTCATGCGCGTGCAAGGAAAATGGGAGATCGCGCATTGGTAAAAGTTAATTCTTACCCTTTATCACCACAACAATTTTCTTTATATTTATAATACATGAGTGGTATATTGAACAATAAATTCTTTGCTTTTCTAAAACTTGTTAGAATAGAGAATCTATTGATCATGGCATTTACACAAATTGTGCTCCATTATTTTGTGTTTCAAAAACTATTCACTGATGCCAATATCCCTGGGAATATTTACATCAACCTTTTTAGTTTAATTGTTATAAGCACTGTACTAATTGCTGCCGCAGGCAACATCATCAATGATTATTTTGACGTGAAGACAGACCTTATCAATCACCCGGAAACAGTGGTGTTGGACAGGGTCATTAAACGCAGATGGGCCATCATCTTACATTTAAGTTTCACTGCCATAGGCATCATCCTTGGGGCTATCACAGCTTTAAAAACGGGGTATTTAAGACTGGTGATCTTCCATTTGATCTCAGCCTTATTACTTTGGTTCTATTCAACACATTTTAAAAAGCAGTTATTGATCGGGAATATTGTTGTTTCTGCCCTAACAGCATCCGTTCCATTTTTAACTTACATCTTTGAACTTGCCTATTTACAAAAAACAGTACCCAATTTTACTTCTGATTATTTCCCTGTGATCTTGTCTGCCTCAAAGATCACGCTATTATTCTCTTCTTTTGCATTCATCACAAGTTTGGCACGCGAGATCATTAAAGACATGGAAGATTACAAAGGTGATAAAGCAACCGGGGGGAAGACCATGCCGATAAGCTGGGGAATACAAACCAGTAAGGCAATCACATTCTTTTTATTGACCATTACTGTTATATTGTTGCTTATAGTTCTTTAC
>DAISHL010000373.1:0-2747 GCA_036822555.1 Bacteroidota bacterium
AGTGGTGCATAAAGGAACAATGTTTCACTAGCGATCTTCATTTGCTTATCACGTATCATGTGATTCAGCGTTCGCATATTATGCAATCGATCGGCAAGTTTAATGAGGATCACGCGAATGTCCTCACTCATGGTCAATAACACCTTCCTGAAATTCTCTGCTTGTATGGATGACGTATTATCAATAACACCTGAGAGCTTTGTCAAACCATCGATGATCTGAGCCTCGCGCTCACCAAATAGCCCTTTGATATCTTCCAGGGTTAAGTCGGTATCTTCAACCGTATCATGCAAAAGTGCACAAACAATTCCTGTTGCCCCCAGCCCCATCTCCTCTGCACAAATATGGGCCACAGCTATCGGATGATAGATATAAGGTTCGCCACTCTTACGGCGCATCTCCTTATGCGCCTCTACCGCAACTTCAAATGCTTTTCTGATCAATTCCTTATCCCCTTTTTCAAGGCGACGTTTACATGCTTTGATCAGTAATTTATATCTGTTTAGAATTTCCTTGCGTTCAGCTTCCAGATCGATTTGCATAGGTACCATGACTTAATATCGATTGAAGATACTTATATTTGATGATATTTAAAACCACGCTGTGTCTTTTTTGATCCTTTTTAGATATTTCATTCATTCATTAAGATCAAGAGGGTTTTTGGCAACCTTAAGCATCCCCATATTTGAACCCTATTATGAGTACTACTTCGGAATTCACAGTTCAGGCATGAAGGTGAGTAAATCGAAAGATTACTTTCACTACCAAGGCGCAACTTACTTTGCCTTACTGAAAGTTATGCGTGAGATAAAAAAATATGCAAACAGCTATACATTCATGGATATTGGTTGTGGCAAAGGCAGGGCCATGATCGTGGCTGAGTATTTCGGATTCAAAAAGATCTCAGGG
The DNA here is from genome assembly GCA_036822555.1 of Bacteroidota bacterium. GTDB lineage: Bacteria > Bacteroidota > Bacteroidia > B-17B0 > Aurantibacillaceae > Aurantibacillus. Next base: position 910 of record DAISHL010000373.1, read on the forward strand.
ATAGAACTGGATAAAGATCTGTTGAAAATGGCTAACAGGAACATCGTAGTTCGCAAACGCCCTATAACAGGTACAGAATTTAAGCTCCAGCACATCAATGCATTGGAAATGCAATACTTAAATGAACCTACTGTATTCTTCTTATTCAATCCATTCAGCAGAGAAGTGTTGGATGGTGTGCTGAAGAAAATTTGTGAACAGAACAAACAGAGGAATATTTTCATCTACATGAATCCCACGGCTAGGGAAGCATTTCATACATCACACTTTAAACTTATCAAGGAAATAAGAACAAGGAATTACACTGAAGCAATAGTGTTTGAACAGCTCATTTTGGAGTAAAGATCGGCTTTTGCTTGTCAGGATCAGGCTTCTCTGCTTTGTCGTTCTTACTCTTCTCATTTCTTGCGTCCACATCCTCATCCACGATCCATTTACCCTTCTTCTGATACATGGAATCGAAACTCCCGTCTGGCCCGTAGTACTGATAAAGTCCATCCATCACGTGCCCTTCTTCTCTTGGGGCCAAATGACTGTATACAATTCTGTTGCTCTTTGAGTTATATTTTAAACTCATGGTTACTTCGCTGCTGTACTCAAACATCAAACGTTTTGGATTCTTCTTTGGAAACTTAAAAATATCCTTACCGAATACAGGAGTTCCATCCGGCTTGAAATATAAGGCATCAATGTATTTACGTTGAATCAATTTATCATTACCATCCCAGGCCAGCAAAGTAATATAATCATCACTCTCTATCATCTCATAATACAACATACCATACCATTTATCAGGTGTTCCAACGTATGTTTCAGGGTTCTTGATGCTGCCGGACCTATCTACCAGTTTGAAATATTCATACTGATTAATGGTCTCATGACTGAATAATCCTTTCTTAATTCGTTTACTGTTATTTACCAGCAAAAGTCCGAAAAACAGATGTGTTTCATCTTCCTTAGGAATGTTCCAGGTGATCAATTTGAATTTTTTATTTCTTGGAACAAGGGTTGAAATATCCTTCAAACTATCAAACGGGAAGTCCATTGCCGTTGAATGCGTTGCTATTGCTTCCAATGCTTTAATGAAATCCTTGTTTGCAGATAGTCTGTCGGATTCTTTCTTGCTGTAAAAAACCTTGTATTGAATTTCCTTTAACTCTTCAAGCTTTGCAAACTGTGCAGATCTCAAAGAGTCTGATCTTTGAGCAAGGACCGAACCCATTAAAACAATAAAAAAAGACAAAAGCGAGTTTTTCATTTTGGATGATAACGCAAATATCGGTAATTTGTTACAAACTAACATTTGTTTGATGATAAGGTATTTCTGGCACAATACAAGAATGGTACTAAGCTTTCTGCTTTTTCTGGTACTGACATGGAGTTCCTTGCATCATAGAACTTTGACCTATCTAATTCGACAAGCCGTTGGTCAAGCTAACATTCTATTTAACCAACAAAGTTTTCAGGGATACGCATCACAAAATCAGCTTTCTTCAGTTGAAATTGCAAATCTTGAATTAATTGCAAAGATCAAGACCTTTTCAGTTGACAGCTTAGGGTACAAACCAACAAAAAACTTTACACGTATTTATGATCAACATAATGAACCTATACTGTGGGTGATCACTGCATCCTCAAAACTTGAACTTTCGCCCTATGAATGGCAATTCCCGCTGATTGGTAAAGTGAGTTATAAGGGGTTCTTTAATAAGGATATCGCCATTTCAGAGATGGATCATCTGGCGGTCAATGGATATGATGTTGGTATAAGAACAGTATCGGCTTGGAGCACGCTCGGCTGGTTAAATGATCCATTACTTAGTATTCATCTCAAGAAG
>DAISHL010000374.1:0-2745 GCA_036822555.1 Bacteroidota bacterium
TTTATTGGTTCTGCCACAGCAGGAGTTATTGTTATTGAAGGCAAGTACCAGAACAAGAATGTGTTTGTGCAAAATTACTTTGGTAACAGTGGTGTTGGTTTTTGTGCACAGGAGATTAAAGTGAATGGAAAGATCACCACAGATGAAACAAACTCAAGCGCTTTTGAAATTGACCTTTCGATATTACAATTATAATTTGGTGAACCGGTTGTGATCGAGATCTTCCACAAGGACGTGTGCATGCCTAAGGTGTTAAATGCCGATGACCTAAAACCAAAACCAACATTTGATGTATTGGTGATGAATATCTCTGAAACAGGTTTATTGAAATGGACCACCAAGAACGAATCTGGCGCTTTGCCTTTTGTAATTGAAACCTTCAAATGGAACAAATGGATACCTGTTGGAGAGGTGAATGGAAAAGGTAACCCTGGTAACAACGAGTATGCGTTTCAGGTGATCATGCACAGTGGCGAGAATAAATACAGGATCAAACAAAAAGGAACCAGCGGTATCTCTCGTTACTCAAAAGAAATTACGGTTAATTCAAGCACACAAAAACCATCGTTTGCCGTATCAAAGAACAAATCCATTGATTTTAGCGCAGAAACAGCGTATGAGGTTTATGATGCATACGGAATTGTAGTTAAAAAGGGATATGGCAAGAATGTAGTGATTGATAACCTGAAGAAAGGTGTGTATTACCTTTGCTACGACAATCTGGTAACAGAATTCTCTAAATAAGTTTCCTGAATTCGTTCAAAATCATGGCCGTTGCGCCCCAAACTATTTCACCCCTTACCTCAAAGTAAGGGGTTTTTAATTGGTAGCCGTCGCCACTCACCATGCCTTCCGGAACAAGTATGGTATCATCCTTTAGCAGTTCCAACTCAACTTCTATCAACTGTTTCACTTCACGTGTATCCGGTTCAAACTGCACGTCTGATTCTCCGTGCCATATGATGTATGGCTCTACATAAAAGTTGCTCACCGGAATATAGATTGGTGTTAATTTACCCAATACTTCCAGCTCTCCTTTGATCCCAGTTTCTTCACGCAACTCTCTCAAAGCAGTATGCATGAGAGAATCATCGATCACATCATGTTTTCCTCCTGGGAAGCTGATCTGACCGCTGTGCTTTCCCTCGTAGGCATGTCTTTTGGTCAATGGCAAATGGATCTGTTGGTCCTTCTCATACAACAAAATGGCCACTGCACTTTGCCTGTATGAACCGGGCTCCAAACTATCGATAGGATAACGCTTACGGGTTACAGGAGCCATTTCATATTGGGCGTCAATGCCCGGCAAAGGCAATTGCAGTTTTTCTCTTAAAACGTCAATGAGAGTGAACATTACACAAAGTTAAACGTTAAATTGCTAACTTTGCACCCACTATGAGCGAATTTAAACTGAATACGATTGAGGAAGCGTTAGAGGACCTGAAAAAAGGGAAAGTGATCATTGTTGTGGATGATGAGGATCGCGAGAACGAAGGAGATTTTATTACCGCTGCGGCCAATGTTACGCCTGAAGTGATCAACTTTATGGCAACTCATGGCCGTGGATTGATCTGCGTGGCCATCACCGAACAGAAGGCTAAGGAATTGCAGTTGGATATGATGGTGCCTGCCAATACATCCTTACATGAAACCGCTTTCACCGTATCTATTGATCTGTTAGGGCATGGATGTACAACCGGAATTTCGGCTCATGACAGAAGTAAGACCGTAAAGGCATTGATCGATCCAAGCATAAATCCAAGTGAATTTGGTAAACCCGGACATATTTTCCCTTTAAAGGCAAAAGAAGGAGGGGTATTGAGAAGAACTGGACATACCGAGGCAACTATTGATCTGGCAAGGCTTGCAGGGTTTGATCCTTGCGGTGCATTGGTGGAGATCATGAATGAAGATGGTACCATGGCCAGATTGCCTGATCTTGTAAAGATCGCTGAGAAATTCGGATTAAAGATAATCACCATCAAAGATCTGATCAGTTACCGATTGGCCAAAGAATCGATCATTGATAGGGTAGTGCAGGTAGATATGCCAACGGTGTGGGGTGATTTTAAATTGATCGCCTACAAGGTAACTACAACCGGGCAAGAACATTTGGCCTTAGTAAAAGGCGAGTGGACTAAGGATGAACCTGTATTGGTGCGTGTACATTCAAGTTGCGTTACAGGAGATATTTTTGGCAGCTGCAGATGCGACTGTGGTCCGCAATTGCACAGTGCCATGGAAATGATAGAGAAGGAGGGCAAAGGCGTGATCGTTTATATGAATCAGGAGGGGAGAGGTATAGGATTACTGAATAAACTGAAAGCGTATAAATTGCAGGAGAACGGACGCGATACTGTGGAAGCGAATATTGAGCTAGGCTTTAAGATGGATGAACGTGATTACGGCATTGGTGCACAGATCATGCGTGATCTTGGTTTAAGCAAGATAAAGTTGCTGACCAATAATCCGCGCAAACGTGCAGGTCTTATAGGGTATGGATTAGAGATCGTTGAAAATGTACCTATTGTGATCGCTCCAAACCCACATAACGAAAAATACTTACAGACCAAAAAGGAAAAAATGGGTCATAAGTTTTAATTGATAGAAACAACATTAATAACCTATTACAGCAAAAAAGCCCTTTCATTTGAAAGGGCTTTTTTGCTGGTTGTTCAATAATATGCATGTGATTTGTGGCAGAATAACTTGCAAAATTCCAATAGTTTACTAAATTTGTTTTAG
>DAISHL010000375.1:0-2739 GCA_036822555.1 Bacteroidota bacterium
TGATGCTGCAGAGCTTGGATGGCGAAAGCACAGTGCTTGTGGAAGGATTCATTGTAGGCATAGAGTTCAGGTGCATTGTTGTGGATAATGAAATAGGCACACCAATTGCCTTGCCTCCTACTGAGATCAGAAAAGGAAAAGAATTATTTGATTACAGAAGTAAATATCTACCAGGACTGTCACGTAAGATCACCCCTATTGACCTGCAGGATGCTCAAATTGAAGCCATCAGAAAAGAATGCGAACGCTTATTCGTTGGATTAAAATTTGATGTGTATGCCCGTATCGATGGATTCTTAGGCAAAGATGGAAAGATCTTCCTGAACGCCCCTAACACCACTTCAGGCATGATGCCATCTTCGTTCTTCTTCCATCAGGCAGCGGAGATCGGTTTGAATCCGTCACAATTCCTGACCTTCATCATCAGCACTTCCCTTCGTAAACGTATTGTGCAAGCAAAAGGGAACACGGTATACAAGGAACTTCAGTTAAAACTTGAAAGCCTTATTCATAAAGAGTCGAATGCAGCATCCTTTAAAACAAAGGTAGCCGTGATCCTTGGAGGTTACTCTTCTGAAAGACACATCTCCGTTGAAAGCGGAAGAAATGTATTTGAAAAATTATCGTCATCCGAAAAATATTTTCCGATCCCTGTTTTTCTTACCGGCAGCGGAGCCAAACACAAATTGTATCAGATCCCTATCAATCTGTTGTTAAAGGACAATGCAGATGATATCAAAGAAAAAATATACACGTTTAAGGTTCATCCTCTCATTGAAAAGATCAAAAAAGAATGTGAGAGCATCATCAGCAAATACTCGAATAACAGTCTTGCAGCGCCGGTAACACACACTTACGAGAGTTTGGCAAAAGAAGTAAGTGAAGTATTCATTGCATTGCATGGCAGACCTGGAGAAGACGGTGCAGTTCAGGAGAACCTTGACCGAGTTGGGCTTAGCTACAATGGATCTAACAAAGAGAGTTCAAGCATTACCATTGACAAATACCGCACCAACGAGATATTGAAACAACATGGGTATTTGGTAGCTGAACATTTACTGATCACCGAAGAAGAATGGGCTAAGGATAAAAGTAAATTTGAGAACATCCTTCAAAACACCATTAAATATCCGTTCATTGCCAAACCTGTTGACGATGGTTGCAGTAGTGCCGTAAAGAAGATCAAAACCTTTGCAGAATTTGAAGCCTTTGCAAAATTAATGTTCAGAACCTCTGAAGAATTAGACAAACAGGCTGCTGACATCTTGCACATTAAAGACAAAGAAGAATTCCCACAGAAACGTGTGATCCTTGTAGAAGAACTGATCAGTAAAAAAGATGCTAAACATTTCCTTGAGATCACCGGAGGTATGTTAACACGCTATAATGCCAAAGGCGAACTTGAATATGAAGTATTTGAAGCCTCTGAAGCCTTGGCTGATGGAGATGTACTGAGCTTAGAAGAGAAATTCCTCGCTGGTCAGGGTCAGAACATTACTCCTGCACGTTATGCCAAAGACAAAAGCTGCAGAGATGCCGTGAGCGAACAAGTGAAGAAAGCACTTGGCGGTGCTGCTAAAGTTCTGGGTGTTACAGGCTATTGCAGAATAGATGCCTTTGTTAGGGTATATGACAACAACCGTACTGAGGTGATCTTTATTGAGGTGAACTCCTTGCCTGGAATGACGCCGGCAACCTGTATATTCCATCAGGCCGCCATCAACAATTACAAACCATTTGAATTCATTGATCGCATTCTTGACTTTGGCGTGAAACGCAATCAACTGGCAAAAGCCTGATCAGAATTTTGCGCCGATACTGAAAAATGCAGTGCGTCCGTTACCAGGCATTAAGCCCGGACCTGGATACCCACCTGCTCTTCTGGTAAAATAACTCACATTGGCTATGTTGTTCACACCTGCCTTGATGTTGTAATTCTTTAAAAATCCACAGGTGATCGAGGCATCCATGATCGTATATGCTGGGATCTTTCCAACTGTGGCAGTAGAATTTGGTGTTTCGGTATTCAATGCATCCGCATACACGGCATCAATAGCATTCAGCTGAAAGGTAGCAGATAATGACTTGTAAATATAGGTAACACCATAGCGCTGAGTTTGCTGGGGAACATATTCCACTTTTCTTCCCACCAGTGTTTTTGTTGGGTCATTGACGATCGCAGGATTATCCCAGCATGTATATTCAGCATCGATAAATGAATAGGTCGCATACAAACTCAAATGCCCTAATCTTCCGTTACCAGTGATCAATCCAAGAACATCTACCTCAACATAGGATTCAATACCTTTGCTCACTGTAGTACCAATGTTTGTTTTAAATGGCGCTCCATTTTGAGTGATGGTACCAATGCGATTGTTGTATAGTAAGTAAAATCCACCGATATCAAAACTGATCGCGTTCTTGAAACTGCCTCTGAAACCACCATCGATATTGTACCCAAAAGCATCCGTCAAATTTGGATCGATCACATCAGTAGTACCGGAAGGCGTAAGGTCTGAGAATGTGATAGGTCGGTAATTCTTACTGAAGTTGGCGTAAATATTGGTGTGCTCTGTTGTTTTGAACTCAGACCCGATCCCAAGCAAAATAACATTACGGGTTCTGCTGTCTTTAGAGATCTCATTTTCTTTACCTGAGGTGATCTTGTAATAACCTTCTGCCTTGTTGGTAATGATCTCGTATCGCGCGCCCGGAGTAACTGATATTCGTTTGCCAAAT
>DAISHL010000376.1:0-2715 GCA_036822555.1 Bacteroidota bacterium
TTCGTTGAATTAAATTTGTTAGGCTGTTACCTCTGCATTTACGTCGTTCAGGGCTACATCACGCTTTTCCTTTAATTCGGCATCACGTTTATTGTATTCATTCTTCTGAAGTAACTGTAATTCATTGTAATGGTTAAAGATCTCGCTGGTGCGTGAATTGATCTTATTGATATACGCACTTTTGTCGTTACGTAATTGTTCAATAAGCGATGAATACTTCAATTCAATGCTTGCTACGTTCGACGTCAAGCTCTCATACTCACGTCGGGCAATGTTCAGTTCTACCTGTAGCTTTTCGCGTTCAGCGTTCTTTTCAACGGCCTCTTCAATGTTCTTTTCTTTGTATTCCTTTAATTTTTTATTGGCCTCACGAATGGTCCTGTCGTAATAACCTATTTCCTCACGAATATCGTTCTGCTTGTCTTCGATCGCTTCTTTGGATGCTTCGTGTTCATTGTATAAGTTCTCAAGTTCTTCTTCTTTTTTCTTGGACGCTTCGCGGATGGCCTCATTCTGATTTTCGGCAAAACGCAAACTACTTCCTAATTTATCGGCCATTTCCATTTGGGCACCTTTGAGCATGTGCACCTGATCGTATTTTTTGTCAATGAATTCTATCAGCTGTTGTGATTCTTTCTTTAAATAGGTCTCAATATCTGAATACTTCTCGTTGAACTGACGTAACTGTCGTTCTACCTGCTCCAGCTTAATGCTGCTGTTCTCAGTGGTAAGTGAATTGGCAATAAAGTCCTTGATGAATCTTGAATCGATACTGCTCTTTGAGGATAAGAATACGTTCGTGATGGATTTAGGGATGTTCTGGTATTTCTCATTACCCTTTAGTAAGTGGAATTTAGATAATTGCTTATCTGTTTCTGTTCCATAAATGATATTACGGTATCTTTCAAAAGTATCGATCTGGTTGGAGATGTAGATGCCACGTTTTTCAAAGTTGGCGATGATCTCTTTGATCTTCATTGCTTCATCATTGGAATTGAAGAAGAAATCAGGATTATATGCCGCATCCACAAAACGGAACACCAGTTTGTTATGACGGTAAACGATCACAAAGAATGGTTTTTCTTCGGTTGCGATCTCATAAATGAGGAATGAATTCTCATATCTGAAATAGTGCTCCTCAAAAGGCTTTTGCGAGGCGGATATACCCAATCCGCGGCTGTTGGCACTGTAAAAGAATAGGATCGCACGTTGTAATGATGTCTTACCAAAGTTATTGGTACCAACAAAACATGTGTTTCCGCTCAATTCAATATCGGCATACTTTACGTTGGCAATATTGATCTCAACGATCCTGTTTAATATTCTGCAATTTTCCATTCTACTATGTTTCTTTATGTTGTTCGAGGATTATTTTAGGACCTCTTCTCTTTTTACTTAATTCACACTTAAACTCCTTCGCCATGGCGAACAGTGTGACACATTCTTACTTTTTATACTATTTTCTTTCTACTTCTTAGTTATATACCAATCCCTGAGCATCGTCTGAACTGCCGCTATCCTCGTAAATGGCAATGGAGTTGATCACATCCAGCAGGTAATTGTATGAATCCAAAACCTTGTATGATTCGGTTTTTTCATCTTCCAGTTCAAGGAATGAATCTCTGCTCATCAGGTCGCAGATCTCCCTTACTTTATTGTGCAAGGTCTCAGAACGGTATAGAGGGATCTTTTGTAATTTTTGTTTTAAGCGAACGTTGGCGTTGCACTCTTCAGCGATCTCACTTGGTCTGAAACGGCTGCCAATGGTGATCTTGTTGTCCATGCTGGCCAAAAGATCAACTATATCAATGTAACGTTCAAAGCGCTCCAATTTTTTCTCCAATTCACTGTTTGGCTCGCTGAGTTTTGAAAAATAGAAATAATTATTCCCTCTCTCAATGTTATAACGGATCACATTGAAGTAGGCCTGCAATCTGTCGAAGTTCTCAGGATTATTGATTATATCATACAAACGGTTCATTCCATCCTTTGTTCCATTGCTTGAAATGAAGTTTCCACGCGCCATTACGGCAAATATGTCGTGGGTTTGTTTTGGTAAATTGAAATCTTCAGCTAACATGTTCTATTTTTATTTCTGGTTTATCGTTTAAGTTTCAAGTTTATCGTTTCTTGTTTCTTTTAGGTCATACTGAGCGGAGTCGAAGTATGACGTTTCAATAAAATCTAACTCGCCTGTTTTACTTTCTTTGTCTTTTCCTTCTCTTTGGCGGGTAAGATCAATGTGTATCCCAATCGTTTCTTGTTCTTATTGACATCTTCATAATCGTAATACTGCAGCCTGTACTTAAAGTCAAGTGAATTCTGGTACTCCATGGCGATCTCTACGAACAACGAGAGTCGCTCCTCAAAGCTCACATTGCCAATGGCCTTTGGGAACTTATAGTCTATCAGGTATTCAAACAGGTTGAGTTTGTTTTGTGTTAAAAAGCGCTCAACAAGTTTTGCTGTATCCAGCTTTATTTGTTGTTCAAATCCTTTCTCCTTGTAGTTTCCGGCCATCTTGTCTGCCAAACCTCTCACCATCAAACGGGTAAGTTTGTATTTCTCAGCAACGCGTTTGCAAAGTACATGGCCATCGTCGGTGAATAGGAAGTCGATAGCGATCTTCGTTTTCGGACTTTTGTGCCCGTTGTGTCGAAGGGTGTTGATGTTGGAGATGATCTCGCGGAAATTCGTTTTGAAGTACAAGGCCTG
>DAISHL010000377.1:0-2714 GCA_036822555.1 Bacteroidota bacterium
CATCTATGCCTCTGAACGAAACAATATTTGGGGCATCTATAAAACAGATCTAGTTCGAAAAGAAGAAAAATACTTCTTTAACTCAACGGTATTAAAAGAAGAAGCCGTGGTTGTAAGCGACAAGGAATCTTTTCAGCCAAAGTTCTCACCTAACGGAAATGAGGTGGCATTCATTGAAGACAGAACTGCAGTTAAAGTAATAGATCTTAAAAGTAAAAAGATCAGAACTATTATGCCTGCAGAAAAGAATTACTCCTATTCGGATGGTGACCAGGGGTACGACTGGTCTCCTGATGGCAAATACATTCTTGTTCATTTCCTTCAGGATGGTAACTGGAGAAGTGAAGTTGGACTTGCTGACGCAGAAGGCAAAAACCCTATCATTGACCTGACACAAAGCGGTTTTGATAACGGTGGCGCACGATGGGCCATGAATGGGAAGATGATGATCTATTTCTCGAGCAGACATGGCATGAAGAATGTTGCAAGTCACGGAAGTCAGTCTGATGCCTACGGACTCTTCTTTACCAAGGCAGCATACGATGTGTTCAAAATGAAGAAGGAAGATTACGAACTTTATAAAGAAAAAGAGAAGGACAAGGAAAAGGAGAAAGAGAAGGAGAAAAAAGACGACAAGGCAAAGGACAAAACTGCCAAATCAGACTCAACAGACAAGGGCCTAAAGCCAATTAAAATTGAATTTGACGGCTTAGAAGACAGAAAAGTTCGTTTGACCATCCACTCATCGCTATTGGCAGATGCGCTTATCACACCGGATGGAGAACGTTTATTCTATCTTACCCGTTTTGAAGGAGGTTATGATCTGTGGCAAACAAAATTCAAAGAGAATGAGACCAAGTTATACATGAAGCTGGATGCAGGAGGTGTTGGAGAAATGATGTTTGATAAGGATGCGAAGAACATCTACTTTGTGAATAATGGAAAGCTAACAAAGATCAACATAGATAAAGCAGAGAAGAAAGAGATCAGTTTCAATGCTGAAATGAACATGAACTACCGAAAAGAACGTGAATACATGTTTGAGCATGCATGGCGTCAGGTGGTAAAGAAATTTTATGTAAGTGATCTTCAAAAAACGGACTGGACCTATTACAAGGAGAACTACAAGCAATTCTTACCATACATTAATAACAACCGCGATTTTGCAGAGATGATGAGTGAAATGCTTGGCGAACTCAATGCATCCCATACAGGATGTTTTTACAGAGGCTCAAGCGGCAGAGGTGATGAAACAGCTAATCTGGGAGTATTCTATGATGAAAGCTATACAGGCAACGGCCTGAAGATCGCTGAAGTGGTTGCAAAGGGACCTTTGGTATATGATGGCTCGGAGATAAAAGCAGGCACTATCATTGAAAAGATCAATGGGGTTGAGCTAACCGCAGGTACCAATCATTATATATTACTGAACCGATTGGCCGGTAAAACAACCTTGTTATCGCTCTATGATGAAACTACTAAGAAACGCTGGGAAGCAACTGTAAAACCGATCAGCAACGGACAATTCTCACAATTGTTATACCTGCGATGGATCAAACGAATGCAGGACATGACCGATAAATTATCGAACGGTCAGTTAGGTTATATGCATGTGCGAGGGATGGACGATGAGAGTTACAGGGAATTCTTTGATCAGGTGATGGGCAAGTATGTGAATAAGAAAGCTCTGATCGTTGATACGCGCTTTAATGGCGGTGGATGGCTGCACGATGATCTGGCCACATTCTTATCAGGAAAAAAATACATTGAGTTTGTTCCTAAAGAACGCAAGATCGGTGTAGAACCAGGTAATAAATGGATCAAACCTTCAGTGGTACTCATGAGTGAAGGCAATTACTCTGATGCTCATATGTTCCCGGTTGTATACAAGACCTTAGGCATTGGAAAACTGGTGGGGATGCCGGTACCGGGCACAGGAACAGCTGTTTGGTGGGAAAATTTACAGGATCCATCATTGGTGTTTGGTATTCCACAGGTTGGGGTTATGACACTTGATGGCAAGTACTACGAGAACAATCAACTTGAGCCTGACTACAAGGTGAGAAATGATTATGAGACACTAATGAAAGGAGAAGATCAGCAGATACAGGAAGCTGTGAAATTACTCTTGAACACGAAATAATTTTTGTTCTGTCTGTATGTACCAAAGCCTTATTCCATTTGGAATAGGGCTTTTTTAATGATTGCATGAAGCTATTGAAAAAAGAACCTGACTTGCTTCTAGTTGAACTTGAAAATCGCAATATAATCTTTCGACTAATACATCTATTCTTGCTCTCAAAGTACCAGAAATATGAAGGGGGACCAACTCTTCTGAATCAAAGTCTCACACCAATGATGCACACGTCATCTACTTGTTCAAGCGTGTCCTTCCAGGTGTCAAAGAAGGTACCGATGCGTGACTCGGTTTGTTTGATAGGAGCATTGGCGCCCTCGACTAACAAGGTCTGAAACTGTTTGTACTTTAATTTCTTTCCTTTTGGACCACCAAACTGATCAGCATAACCATCACTGAACAAGAAAAGTGAATCACCTTTATTTACACTGATCTTGTGAGTTGTATATGGATGATAGTGGTCGGCCTTACCTATGGATTGTTTGTTGGCCGTTACCTCATGGAATGAGTTCTCCTTTATAAACCAGAGCGGATTGTTCGCTCCTGCCCATAATACCTCACCGGATCCTTGATCAAT
>DAISHL010000378.1:0-2701 GCA_036822555.1 Bacteroidota bacterium
AAATCAGGATCATTGCCGCTTGTGCCACCGAATTTTTTGGCAAAAGCATCCCCATTTTTCATTGATTTATAGGCATATGTAGAATTGGTCAGATACATGCCTTCTACGCCCTTGTACGGCGCCACTAATTTGATCACTCCTTTGTTTTGTCCGATCACATAGGTGTTCGATTGATTGTATCCTTTGTATGCTTTTACGCCATACATGTTGGTGAATCCCGCTGTGGTTGAATCGTATTTATTGGTATAGGCAAAACCTCCTGACCAAAAGCTGAACTGTGTATCCCATGTATATTCAAAACTTGCATTTGTTCCAACAAACGGTGTGCTTGCTGTGCTGGAGTAGGCAGAGTTTGGGGAAAGTGAGAAGCCTTCAAAATTCTCGGTGAAGGATTGAGACCTTGCTGTAAGTGTTAATGCCGTGATGGCAAAAAATGTAATTGTTCTTTTCATATTATGTGTTTTTATTTTTTCTGTGATAATTGATCATTAAGCCAATTTCCAGCGTTCTCAGAGGTATCGGCCGATTGGCAATGATCTCAAAAGGTGTATCAAACAAATTGTTAAGATTAACGAAAGTGCCAAATGTGAGCTTTTGATAATGGTAGGTATAATTCAAACGAAGTGTTGAGATATGGTATGGATCTAGCCATGAGGAATTATCGCTTGCCGTAAATCTGTACCCTGTATAATTGTGATAGTAACTTATGGATAAGGTATTGTAGGTCACTGAAACGTTTGTGTTGAAATTATATCTTGGTGTATTGATCAATTGTTTACCTACTGTATTATCGTTCTCAAGTCGTGTTTCACTAACTGTAGAAAGTACATAGCCTGAGATGAACTTAAGTTGGATCGATACGTTCTTATGGGTATAGGATATTCCCCAATGCGTCTCTGAACCTCTGCTCCAAACCTTTTGAATATTCATGGGGGTGGCAATGCCTGAATTTCCAGGCAACCATAATATCCAGTTATGAATGGATTTATTGAAAACGGATCCTGTAAAATTGAATGTTATACGTTCATTTGAGATGGTGTAGTGCATGCTACCATCCATAGCATGACCGTATTCAGGTTGAAGCAAAGGATTACCCCCAGGTTGCCTGTACAGGTCGTTAAATGTTGGGAGACGGTAAACCCTTCCGCCATTCATCTGAACTTGCAATCGGTCTGTGAACCTATAATTCAATCCTACATTGTATGTGAAAGGATGGATCTGTAAAGAGGTTCTTTCAATGCGAATACTGGTCAGTAATGTGAGCTTCTGATCCAAATAAGTACCTGAATTGCCTAGGAGTAAAGCAGTTCTGTGAAGGTTCTTGTTTTCACTGAAATTATTGGCTTGAGCGGAGTTGAATGTATAATTGATGCCTAGGTTCAATCTTTGATCAGGCAACCAGTTCATAAAGTGGTCATTCTCTATAACTAAAGTTTGCATCTGATTATTTGAATTTATGGCCAACAAACTATCCTTATATCCCAAAATTTCATTCACAAAAGCACTTCTTAGGGTGTTTGTGTTCTGTTTGCCTGAAAAGTTCCATGCCCCATAATAGCGTTGACTATTATCTGTTTGCCATATGGAATTGTTTCTGTTAGCGCTATAGCCGGCAAGTTGTCTCAATGAGCTGCTCAGCCATGCACCTGTTTCTATTTTGTTGCGAGGATCTATAAAGCTCATGAATTCGGGTACGGTGCTATAGTTGGAATACCAGCATCTTTTCATGTAACGGATATTGTCTGATGATTTGTCGTGGTATTTGAATTCATTCTCATTCTCGGTTCCAACCGCTTTTATAGATGCGGCCATTTTCCTGCTACTATAATTAAGATCTGTTGCAAAGGTCCTGCACCCATACTCGCCATTTAAAAAATTAATACTACTTCTGAGTCCATCATTGAGTTTAAGTCCGTTTGACAAATGAATGGCTCCACCCATGGCACCAGACCCCCACACACCTGAGGATGCACCGTATTCAAGTGATATGGAATTGAACAGGTTTGAATTGATGAGTCCCAGATCTGATTGTCCCAGCATTGTGTTTTGGATATTCACCCCATTCCATAAGACCGCCGTTTGTGAAGCATTGCCACCTCTAAAGGCGCTGGTACTGATAGCACCCGGACCATAATTCTTAATGAAAACTGGAGTATTGTACTGTAAAACGTCAGACAACGGTTGATCCCTGAAATTTTGAAGGGTCATGGAATCCATGCGAATTACCTTTTTGCCAACAGACCAATGATCTATTTTTTTTGCAATAACATCTACATCCTTCAATTGCACTGTATCCTTGCGCTGTGCTTGCAATGTGTTAATGGCAGCAATGCCAATTACAACCCAAAGAAATGTAGTCCAATGATTGCCCTTAGGGCGCGTATGTGATACAACAGTCAATTTACATTGCATTTTTTTGATCCTCATTTCCCGAAGGATAAAAAACTTGGTGTTATGGCATGTCTTCTGACTTATCTCTTCCTGATCGCCTTCCCGTAGTTTTACAGTGGCAAATGAATGATCAGGTCTTTTCAGAGAATCACAGCAGCGGGTACTGTCAGCGAATTACTTTCCATCTTTATGGAGAGGGTGCACGCTATTCCCTTTTAATCTTCTTTTTAATTAAAGAAAGAACCAATAACGCCGCAAATATATACAATCTTTAACAATTAAAAATTAAATGTTTAAAATCTTATTTACA
>DAISHL010000379.1:0-2683 GCA_036822555.1 Bacteroidota bacterium
TTGTTAAGGATATGTTAGTGCCCCGGGTAACTATGTAATCTAATTAAGTTGGTCCGGGTTGATTTTGGGAAATGGGAGATTTTTAGGTGTTTAGGTCTTAGATGGATAATCCAAAGACCGAGAACATTAGATTGATAATTTCAAGAAAAAACAAAAAATGTTAAATATATTCGCGTCAAATCTGGAAGTATCTTAAACATTTCTTATTTAATGATGCATAAATTTTTTTAAGTGCAGCATTTAACATTTCTTTATTGTCATACTAAAACTTTGTTGTTCAATAACTAAAAACCAACTACATGAGAAAAAGTATCTTGATGGGTTTGTGTGCAATTTTCTTCGCTATCAGTGCGATTGCACAGAATACCACCATAACCGGAAAGGTTGTGGACGAGAAAGGGGCTCCGGTAGCCGGAGCTTCGGTTCTAGAGAGAGGGACTAAAAACGGTACGACTACCGGTAATGATGGTTCCTTTTCTTTGAAAGTAAATTCGGGGGCTACACTGGTAATTACCGGGGTAGGATTCGAATCTCGCCAGCTGGCTGCAACTTCCAACAACCTGATGATCCAGCTCACCCCGGATGTAAAATCGCTGAGTGAGGTGGTAGTAACCGGTTTCGGTTCTCAGATTAAAAAAGAAGTAACAGGTAACATCGCACGTGTTAAGGGTAAGGACATTGAGTTCATGCCTACCCCTTCCGTAGATGCTGCTTTGCAAGGTAAAGCTGCTGGTGTTTATGTAAACAGCCAGAGTGGTAAATTGGGACAAGCAGTAAGTGTTCGTGTTCGCGGTAATTCTTCCATCTCAGCCGGTAGCGAACCATTGTACGTTGTGGATGGTGTGCCCATCACATCAGGAAGCCAGAGCAGCTATGGTGGTGCTACTAACCCATTGGTTGACCTGAACCCCAACGATATTGAGTCCATCGAAGTATTGAAAGATGCTTCTGCCGGTGCCATTTTCGGTTCCCGCGCTGCCAATGGTGTGGTGCTGATCACAACTAAAAAAGGTAAGGGTGGAAAGACCAATGTATCATTGAATGTTCAAACAGGTAATGCACAGTCCAGCCGCCGTGTACCTTTCCTGAATTCAGAGCAGTATGCAGAATTGCTGCTGGAAGGTGCGAAATATATTGATGATTTCTATGGAACACCTTATACTGATCCTTTTAGTGAGACAGTATATGTAAAAGACTGGATGGACTACTTTAGTTATGGCCAATGGTCCACTGATCCTAAGAAGACTTATGAGTGGCAGGATGTTGTGTTCCAAAAAGGACAATATCGCCAGGTTGATTTGCAGATGAGTGGTGGTAACGATAAAACCAAATTCTTTGTTTCCGGTCAGTACCTGGATCAGGGTGGTATCATTATTGGTAACAACCTGGAGCGCATGACTGCCCGTATGAATATCGACCACAAAGCAAACGACTGGCTGACAATTGGCTTGACAACCAATTTTGCCCGTTCGCTGAACAGACGTTTGCCTGATGATAACGCTTTCTCTAACCCACTGCAGAGTGTAGCGTTGATGCCGATGACTCCTAATATCATTCCTGCCGGACAACCCGGTGCCGGGTTACCTGCTGGTACACCTCCCGGAGATCCTAACATCCCGATGTATTATAACCCGCAGATTTCCATTGACTATGGTCGATTTACAGCCGAGTCATTCAGAAATTTCAGTACAGGTTATGCTAACATCAAATTGTTGCCGGGCTTGACTTTCCAGTCAGAGTTTGGTATGGATATCATGTCTCAGCAAGAAGAAGGATACTTCCAGTCACAAACTGTAAGAAACCAGACCCGTGCTGTGCGTGGTGTTGGATCTAACAGAGCAGTATTCATTACCAACTACAATACCAATAACTACTTCAACTTTACGAAGTCAATTGGTAAGAGTGATATCAATGCAACATTGGGTATGCAATACCAGCAGTCCAGAAACAGTGCTAATTTTGTAGAAGGTCTGGACTTCCCCTCTGATTCTTATCAGCGTATTGCCAGCGCAGCTACCATCTCTGGTGGTAGTTCTTCTCAAACTGATTTCCGTTTCTTGTCATACTTCCTGCGTACCAATTATAAGTATGCGGACAAATACTTATTGTCACTCAGCGGACGTATCGATGGATCTTCCCGCTTCGGTGCCAACAATCGCTATGGTTTCTTCCCCGCCATTTCTGCCGGATGGATTCTTTCCAACGAGAAATTCCTTAGCAATTTCACTCCACTCAGCTTCCTGAAATTCCGCGCCAGCTATGGTATCGTAGGTAACGCTGAAATCGGAAACTTCCCTCAGTTGGCTTTGTTTACTGGTGGTGCCGGTTATGCCGGTATCGGTGGTCAGGAGCCTTCTCAGATTGGTAACCCGGATCTGAAGTGGGAAACCACCCGTCAATTTGATATCGGTTTTGATTTCGGTTTCCTCAACAACCGTATTACCGGTGAAATTGACTATTACCGTAAAAATACTAATGACCTGCTCTTGCGTACCAACATTCCTTCATCTACCGGATTTAGTTCAGTGGTGCGCAACCTTGGTTCATTGGAGAACAGTGGTATAGAGTTTGTTTTGAATACCCAAAATCTGGTGGGTGATTTTAAGTGGAATACTTCATTGAACGTTGCTTTCAACAGAAACAGAGTAACTAATATCAATGGTCAAATCATTGAAGGTGGTAT
>DAISHL010000380.1:0-2678 GCA_036822555.1 Bacteroidota bacterium
CAAAAGGTGTGGCCAAGCTGAAAGAAAAACAATTGTGGGATGATATGAATGAAGCCGTGCTACACTAACACAATCCTATCCTTGGCATATGCCTGGGCATGCAATTGATGACCAGCTTTAGCGAGGAAGGCAACATTGAAGGTTTGAACTGGATCAAGGGTGATACCAAAAAATTCAATACCATTGCTCCACTGAAAACCCCACACATGGGTTGGAACAGCATTGATATTAAAAAAAGTGCCGCACTTTGTAAAGGGTTGAGCACTGATGCTTCATTTTATTTTGTGCATTCGTATTATGTGACCTGTACCGATCAAGGAGATGTATTGACAGAGAGTACCTATGGCCACACCTTTGTTTCAGGGTTTCAAAAAGAGAACATCATGGGCGTACAGTTCCATCCGGAAAAAAGCCACCGTACCGGACTGCAACTCCTACAAAACTTTATTGACCTGTAAATGTACCGTCCGCGCATCATACCTGTATTAACACTCAAGGATAAAGGCCTAATAAAGACCGTAGGGTTTGGCAATTACAAGTACATTGGTGATCCTATCAATGCTGTTAAGATATTCAACGATAAGGAAGTGGATGAATTGGTGTTTCTTGACATTCATGCCAGTAAAGAGAACCGTACCATTGACACCAATCTGATCAAAGAGATAGCCGACGAAGCCTTTATGCCTTTTGCCGCCGGTGGATGTATCAAAGATGTGACCTCTGCCCTGGCCATCATTAAGGCGGGTGCAGAAAAGGTGGTGATCAATTCAGCCTTTGCGGAGCGTCCACAATTGGTGACAGAGATCGCCAACGAAACGGGGAACCAAAGCGTGATCGTTTCCATAGATGTCAAAAAGAACTGGTTGGGTAAATGGCAGGCATTTGCTTACTCAGGAACTAAAAAAACAACAAAGGGTCCATTAGAGCTGGCCTTGATGGCAGAAGATTATGGTGCCGGGGAGATCATGCTAACAAGCATCAGTAATGATGGTAAAATGGAAGGCTATGATCTGGAACTGATAGAAAGCATTTGCCAAAAGACCAACATCCCGGTGATTGCCTGCGGCGGTGCCGGTAATACTCAAGACTTTCAAAAGGCCATTAAAGCAGGAGCCAATGCTGTGGCAGCAGGCAGCATGTTTGTGTACCATGGACCACACAAAGCGGTATTGATCAATTATCCGGAGAAACAGAAATTTACTGATTTTATATTTCAATAATTCTATAAAAGAAACCATATATATTTCCACCAATCTAGCTTACGAAGACGCGTGCGTAGGATTGGCCATCTGTGTTAGGCGAGTGGCCGGTGCGTGGAATCAGATGGCCTTGATTTTTTGGTTACTTTTTTATCAAGAAAAAAAGTAACATAATAATTTAAAAAGAAACAATGCATCAACCCAATTACCATCTTCGTATACAACCAAAGCGAAGCTTATTTGATCTCAATCTGAAAGAACTTTGGGCCTATCGCGACCTGATTGTGTTGTTTGTAAGGCGCGATTTTGTGGCGCAGTATAAGCAAACGATCCTCGGACCATTATGGTTTTTTATTCAGCCTTAGATCAGCACCATATTATTTACCATAGTGTTTGCAAAGGTGGCTAAGATCTCTACAGCAGGATTAACTCCAAATATATTCTATTTAAGCGGTACCATTGCATGGAATTACTTCTCCACTACCCTTCTAAAAACATCCGACACCTTTACTTCCAATGCCAGTATTTTTGGCAAGGTGTATTTTCCCCGCTTAACAGTGCCCATTTCCATTGTTATTTCCAACCTTATTCAATTTGGCATACAATTTCTATTACTAGCGGTTGTGATGATCTATTATTCCTTCAATGGATTTGATTTCAAATTTGACATGACCTTGGTATTGATCCCATTCATGTTGATCGTACTGGCCGGTATGGGTTTAGGTTTTGGCATCATCATTTCGTCATTGACAACTAAATATCGCGACTTAAAACAACTCGTTAGTTTTGGGGTACAATTGTGGATGTACATTACCCCGGTGATCTTTCAATTATCCAGTATTGAGGGAAAATATAAGATCTTCTTTTTGATCAATCCATTAACAGGCATTGTTGAAACCTTTAGAACCATTTTGTTGGGCATTGGCCAGATCAACTATATTAATCTTGGTTACAGCACCATTTTCATGTTGGTGTTGTTGATCATAGGTACGGTATTGTTCAACCGCATTGAACGTAATTTTATGGACTTCGTATAACATGAGTGATATTGCCATTAAAATAGAGAACTTGAGCAAGCAGTACCGCTTAGGGAATATTGGAACCGGTATTTTAACGCAGGATTTTCAGCGCTTTTGGGCTAAAGCCAGAGGGAAGGAAGACCCTACCCTTCAGATAGGCATGGAAAACAAGCTTTCCCAAAAAGGCGGGGATTATGTGTACGCTTTGAAAGATATTGATCTTGAAATCAAGAAAGGAGATATTGTAGGAGTGATCGGTAAAAACGGAGCGGGCAAATCTACTCTGCTAAAGATCCTTTCTCGTGTAACTACCCCCACCACAGGCACCATAGACCTATACGGGCGCGTGGCCAGCTTACTGGAAGTGGGTACCGGTTTTCATCCTGACCTTACAGGACGTGAAAACATTTTCCTGAACGGGGCCATCATGGGAATGACAATACAAGAAATTAAATCGAAG
>DAISHL010000381.1:0-2666 GCA_036822555.1 Bacteroidota bacterium
AAATCGCGTTTGAACATATAGTTCGATGGACATGTAACTATTCTTTGATCAAACAATAATATCTCACTTACTCCATTAATGCCTGTACCTGTAAAATGCTGCATTCTTTCGCCATTCTCTCTGAATTTAACAACTGGGCCACTGACAAAATCAACATCTGAATGCTGTTGTAAAAACTTCACTCTGGATGAAATGAAATCATCAGTCATAAGATCATCTGCATCAAAAAAAATCAAGTAGTTGCCTTTTGCCAAATCCATACCCTTATTCCTAGCTGACGAAACGCCGGCATTATTTTGGAAAACATAGGTTAAACGGTCATCTTTGTATTGAGTAAGCACACTATGGAGATCATCTGTACTTCCGTCGTCAACAATTATTACCTCAAAATCCTTGAAGGTTTGATTCAATACAGAATCCAACGTTTCCTTGATATACAAGGTGCCATTATAGCAAGGAATTATAATGCTTACGATCGGTCTCATTAACTAACCATCAATTTAGAGAATACATCACGAATTGCCTTGAATTTTTTTTCAACGCCAAACTCTTCTGCCGTATCGATTGCATTGGCACTTATCTTCGATGCCAACTTAATGTTAGTATGTATTTTCAGATAGGACGTCTTAATTGAATTACTGTCCCTGTAACCCACAACGCATGCATTCTCCATGTCTTTTAAGATCTCATTCGCGATCCCGGATCTTGTAAAAACACAAGGGATTCCTGCTGCCATGGCCTCAATGTAGGTTTGTCCGAATGCCTCACACGATGGGCTTACCGGCACAGGAGTTATCAGATGAAATCAATGATATAAAGATCCGATCTCCGATTCAAACTCTATTTCTCGGTAGTTTCTCCCATCTATTTGTGCCAATAAAGTTCTTATTTCACTTTTATAATCGCCCTTTGCATTAGCAAGTACCAAACATGCATTTGGATATTGCTCAACTAATTCTTTAAAAGCAGGGATAATGTATTGAATGCCTTTCCACTCTGTATATCTGGAGATCACTCCAACGATAGGATAACACTCATGGAGAGCATATTTTGTTCGGAGAGCATTGATCAATTCAACATTTCTATTCTTAAATTTCTTCAACTCTATTCCATGATGTATCACCGATATTTTTCCTTTATCTACTCCTTCCTTTTCAACCAACACTTCCTTAACCACATCAGAAACAGCAATAATATGTTGTGCAAGAAGATTACAAAGCCTATCGTATTTAACAGCTTTAGGGAAGTAAACATGGTGTAGGTCTGAATGATGACGAGTATATATCCTGTGTTTTATTCTTGTTAAATAGGCCGCAGATAAACCGATCAGGGACGCTTCGAACAGATGCGCATTCACCAATGAAGGCCTGGTTCTTACAAGTATGGATACTGTTTTAATGAAGGCCGACAAAAGATCTCTCTTACTTTTATACTTCACAAAATGATGCTTAACTGAAATTGAATCCAAATACTTCGAAAGTTCGGTTTCCTGCGCAGAATGAAGAAGGATGAACTCCATCTCAAAGTAATCTGACAGATAATTCGCGGCCCATTCAAATTCCAGACTCTTGTGGATCCCAGAAACAATATATGTGATCTTCGTTTTGTGCATTAAGACACTAACTGGGCTACAATGGTTTCCGGTTGAGAGAACAGACGCCTTCTATCCTAGCTTTGTTTTTTTGAAAACAAATAATTTCTTTCGTGCTTACCTGGCAATAATACTTCCACTCTGGTTAACCCTAAGGCATCGATCTCATAAAAGTAATATCCATGATGTTGCAGCAGGTTTGCTATTTTATGATGATGGTCCTTCGGTAATTTACCGTTAAGTAAAGGATTCTTTGCTTCCTCAGTTTCTACAAACAACACCTCTATTATCAGGATCGGGGCATCCAATTCCAATGTATGAATGG
The DNA here is from genome assembly GCA_036822555.1 of Bacteroidota bacterium. Classification (GTDB taxonomy): domain Bacteria; phylum Bacteroidota; class Bacteroidia; order B-17B0; family Aurantibacillaceae; genus Aurantibacillus. The sequence goes on from DAISHL010000381.1 coordinate 1,917, forward strand.
CACCGTTCAGTACTTCGTATTCATGCCATTCAACATCTATTTTCATAAGGTCTATTTTAGGTATAGAATGTTGTTTTTTAAAAATATCTATGGTAGTGGCACTTAGTTTTAATTCTGTTACTGCTGAGACATCATGAAATTCCTTTAGAGTAGATGATGAATAGGATATGTCGGTATTTGGCACATACAAAACGCGCTCACCTTCACTATGATCTGACAAAATAGTGCGATGCAGAGTGATCGATTTTGCATCATTCAGCTCACAATTCTTTAAAAACCTGTCACCGATGGTCTTCACAGGCTCAAATGAATGGATTTGAGCTTTGCTATTATACCCAAAACAGAATATGGAGAATAAGCCAGTATTGGCACCAACATCCAAAACAACGTTACTTACAGGTGCCAAAACACCAACTAATCTATCAGTACCACTCTCATCAGTGATCCCAAAAAAAACCTCCTTGAGCATAAAGTCATCAGAATTGCTGTACATCCTTATCACTTTCTTATTCTGTACACTGAACATTACAGTTCATTGAAAAGGCATATGATCTGAAAAATTTATGAACAGAGCAGTATGCCATGGTTTAATCCAAAGTACACAATTCCTGAGGATCAGATTGATGATATATATACTTCTTAACTTTTTTAAAAGTGTTCTCATTCTCATTTATAAGAGAAATATCCTTTATAAATATACACTGAAACTATGAGATTAATCATTTAAATAATCAATCTATCAAACTATTG
>DAISHL010000382.1:0-2658 GCA_036822555.1 Bacteroidota bacterium
AGGGAGCGTTTGCCAAAGAGCCAAGCTCCTCCGTAGGACATTGGGTAACCATTCTTGTACATCATGAATCCGATATACGATTCAATTGGTAATCTGAGTTTTGGTTGTATGCTGAAGAGGGCAATGCTTAAGCCATGTTCAAGTTCATACATTTTCAGTCCGGTTGCTTCGCCATAGGAAACAGGATCAGTTTCTCTATTCAAGAGTGCCAGGGCAATACGAGCGGTGTTGAGCACCTCCTTTTTTTCCTCGAGAGACAGATCTTTTTCTTTTGGAAGTTTTTTACTGATCAGTGCTTTTTCATCAAATTTTTTTAATAGACCAGCATCATGAAAATATCTTTTTTGAATGTGGATGCCGCCAAAGCTCCTTGAGAATCTTGTGTTCAGTGAATTGATGCGAATGTATAATTTCATGGATTCAAAGAGTTGTTCTTTGGCAATGATGTCGTAATGTAAAAGTGCGATCTCTTTTAGCAGCCATTTTAAAAGATCTTTCGACTTCCTGAATCCGCTTACCTTTTGTAACCATTTAAGTTTTGATAATGATTCGTCCCCAATGAATTCAAATTCCATTTCATTCAACCTGTGCTTTAACAATTCCTTTGGATGCACACCCGCATCGTCAAAAGAATGTATGCTCACGTCTTCAGGGAATTGCTGAACCATCCATTGCATCAAAGTAAAACTGTAAGTGCCCTGGGTCTCCGAAAATGCAATGCCGCTGTTGCTTAAATATTCTCTCTTTTCATCACCTAAGTGGATCACGCTGTCGCACAATCTGTTCATTTCCTCACTTGCAACACGTAAAAGTGCCTGGTCTTCACAATAAGCCAAGATGAACAACAATTGTTCGTGGTAGCGTTTGATTATTTTCGGAGAGGTTAATTTGACCAAACTGCATTTTGAAAGACAGTTGAGTTTGTCACGAGAAGAGGATTCGTTGAATGTTCCAAGAACTGACTGTAGTTCATCGAAAGGGGAGATAACACCGGAAGATTTCATTGGATTAACTTGCTATAGTTGCTAATTTACTTTAAATGTTTTTAAAAAGTCGGTGCAATTTGTTAACTTTAATAAACCGTCATTCTCATGCCGCAATTATCACCCAATGCCTTACGAGTTCTTGACAGCAGATATCTTTAACAGAACAGTGAACGAGAGCTCACAGAAACTCCGCAGCAATTGTTTAAAAGGGTAGCATCACATATTGCAAAAGCTGAACTTAGCTATTCATCTAAGGATACAGCTCAGAAATGGGAAGAAATATTTTATACCATAATGAGTGAGTTATACTTCCTGCCTAATTCACCAACATTGATGAATGCCGGTTTGCCTTTGAATCAGCTGAGTGCATGCTTTGTTTTGCCGGTTGAGGACAGTATAGAGGAGATCTTTACCACATTGAAGAATACGGCACTGATACAGCAAAGTGGAGGCGGTACAGGTTTTAATTTTTCTAAATTGAGACATAATGGAGATTTCATTCAAACCACTTCCAGTTACTCTTCGGGACCCATCTCATTCATGAAGATATATGATGCAGCAACAGGAAACATCAAACAAGGTGGAAAGCGACGCGGAGCAAATATGGGGATACTCAATGTGGATCATCCCGATATCGAGGAATTTATTACGGTAAAGAGTGAAGAAGGTGTTTTAAGTAACTTCAATATTTCTGTGGGTATGTATGATGCCTTCATGAAAGCGGTGGAGGATGATGCTGAATGGGAACTGAAACATCCGAATACCAGAGAAGTGGTAAGAACAGTTAAAGCGAAGGTACTTTGGGACAGGATCGTTTCAAATGCATGGAGCAGCGGTGACCCCGGCCTGGTGTTTCTAGATACCATTAACGCTGATAATCCCACACCACTGGTTGGGCAAATACAATGCACGAATCCTTGCGGAGAAGTGCCTTTATTGCCATACGAGGCATGTAATCTTGGATCCATTGACGTGGCAAAATTCTTTAATGTGACTGAAAGAAAGTTTGATTGGGAAAAGCTCACTGAGGTGATCCATGCAGCAGTGAGGTTCCTGGACAATGTGATCGATATGAACAACTATATCATTCCTGAGATAAAGCAAATGGTGAAAGGAAACAGAAAGATAGGATTGGGAGTGATGGGTTGGGCAGATCTACTGATGAAGATGGAGATCCCCTATGCTTCGCAGGAAGCGCTTCAATTCGCAGAGAAACTCATGTTGTACATAGAGACCGAGTGCGATAACGCCTCTGAGCAACTGGCTAAAGAGCGCGGTGTATTTGCCAATTGGGAAAAGAGTGTGTATTATCCGAACAGAAAAATGAGAAATGCTACGCGAACCAGCATTGCTCCAACAGGCACCATCTCTATCATCGCCGATACCAGTTCATCCATTGAACCTAATTTTGCTTTGGCCATCAGAAGAGAAAATGTGCTGAACAACGAGAGCTTATTTGATATAAACGAACATGTGATCAGGTATTTAAAAGCAAAAGGTTTGTTCACAGAAGAAATTTTGAATGAAATAACTAAACACGGAACCATTGCGAATACAGATCTGCCGAATGAGATCAAGGATCTGTTCAGGATCTCATTGGAGATCGCACCTGAATGGCATATCAGGCATCAGGTCGCTTTTCAGCGTTATACGGACAATGCTGTGTCAAAGA
>DAISHL010000383.1:0-2646 GCA_036822555.1 Bacteroidota bacterium
TGCTGTGATTGGCTGGGATTGATTCAGCGGATGGTAATTGAATATACTTACCAGGATCTCAAACTTAAATCATAAAATTAATGAATAGATCGTTTTTTTTATTTGCGGCCTTAGTTGCCATGTTCTCTGCCAGCGCTCAGAATGCTGAAATGGCAGACTCATTCAGGCAAGAAGGAAAGATATATGTGGTAATTGCGGTGTTAGGGATAGTATTTGTTTGTGTTCTAGGTATACTTGTGTACATCGAACAAAAACTTTCTAAACTTGAAAAAGAAATAAAAGACAAATAAGATGAAGAAACTATACATTGTAGCTATTGTTATTCTTGCTGTTGCCATTGGGGTGATCATGGTGTCGTTGAAAAACACCACAACTTACTCTGATTTCACAGAGGCTTCAGCAAACATGGATAAGGAATTTCATATTGTTGGGAAGCTTGATAAGACGCAACCACAAGTGTATGATCCCACTATTAATACAGATGAATTCAGTTTCTATTTAACAGACAATAAAGGTGTAACAAAACAAGTTGTATTGCATAAAAGTAAACCGCAAGACTTTGATAAAAGTGAACAAATTGTTCTTATTGGAAAAATGCAAAACGATGCTTTTCATGCCAACGATATTTTATTAAAATGCCCAAGCAAGTATAACGAAGGGGCACCTCAAATACAGTAACAAAATGGCTACCATTGACTATATTGGGGAACACTTGTGGGCCGGTAAACTAGGAAATGCTTTTGTTGTACTTTCCTTTGTTGCAGCCCTTATATCCTGCATCTCGTTTTTCCTTTCATTTAAGAACAAAGCATATCTGACATTTGCAAGACTCTCCTTTAAATTACATGCCCTAGCAGTAGTTGGCATTGCACTCACCTTGTTCTTCATGTTATTCAATCATTTCTTTGAATACCAGTATGTGTGGCAACACAGTAATAAAAGCATGGACATGAAATACATTCTTTCATGTTTCTGGGAAGGTCAGGAAGGCAGCTTTTTATTATGGACCTTTTGGAATGTGGTTCTAGGATTGATCTTGAATCGTTTTTTAAAGGATGGAGAATGGGAAGCACCAACACTTACGGTGTGCTCACTTGTTCAGGTGTTCCTGGCAAGTATGATCCTTGGGATTTATATTGGTGATCATAAAATAGGAAGTAATCCTTATTTATTATTACGCGAACACATTGATTTCATGAATATGCAGTTCATTCAAAACGCATACTTGATTGCAGAGGTCTTAACCCATTACTTATGAATTACTGTATGACCATCCATCCACCTACCCTATTTCTTGGATTCTCTAGTACTTTAATTCCATTCGCTTTTGCCATTGCTGCATTTTGGAACAAGCGATATAACGACTGGCAAAGAATTGCGTTGCCATGGACCTTCTTCAGTATTTTGATTCTAGGTGTAGGCATTCTGATGGGTGGTGCCTGGGCCTATGAAGCTTTAAGTTTTGGTGGGTTTTGGGCTTGGGATCCAGTTGAGAACTCATCTCTTGTTCCTTGGCTCATTGTTGTTGCAGCCGGACATACCATGATCATCAATAAGAATAAGGGAGGCTCCTTATTCACCACACATTTCCTTTCGATCAGTGGTTTTTTATTGGTTCTATACTCTACCTTTCTAACAAGAAGTGGTATCCTGGGGAATGCCAGCGTTCACGCATTCACAGATCTGGGTATGCAAGGACAGCTTGTACTTTACATGCTCACCTTTGTTTTTATAAGTATACTCTTGCTCATTCAAAATGAATTGGTTCGTTCCTCCTATCTTATACTTTCACTATTGCTTCTTTTCTTTGCTGCTGTATTCGGTTTCAAAAAATATGAATTGTACATATGGCTGGCAGCTTCAACGGTTCTTACCTTCTGGTCGTACATTAAAGATTTTCCGAAAGAAAAAGATGAAGAAGCCCTTTACTCCAGAGAATTCTGGTTGTTCCTTGGTAGTGTTGTCCTTCTCTTAAGTTCATTGATCATTACTTATTTTACATCATTGCCGGTGATCAACAAACTGTTTGGTAGCAGTTACGCACAATTGAAAGTGCATGAATACAATGAGTTCATATTACCATTTGCCGTTGTATTGGTGCTATTGATCGCAGCAGCACAATTCCTGAAGTACAAAAAGAATGACGCGGGTGTATTCTACAAAAAACTTATGGTAAGCACACTTCTTTCACTTGTATTTGGCATTACGGCAAGTTTACCACTCTACTTTATAACCGAACAAACATTCAGCACATACGAAAAGCTAGGATATACAGTATTACTGATCAGTTCTTTGTTTGCCGTATTTGCAAATTTAGACTACATGCTGCGTGTATTAAAAGGTAATGTAAAAAAATCCGGCGCATCCATTGCACATATTGGTTTTGCCCTGATCTTGGTTGGTGCTTTGATCTCAACCAGTAAAAAGATCACTTTATCAAAGAACACATCTAAGCAAAACCTTAGTGAACTAGGTGAGAATTTTGACAATCAAAAGAGCATTTTACTTACCAAAGGTGATACCTTGCCAATGGGTCCGTATTTAGTGACATACAGAGGTAAGGAGAGGAAAGGGATCGATGTATACTTTAAGGTTGATTATTTGAAACTCAATTCAGACAACAAGCCGGATAGCTGAGGCCCGGAT
>DAISHL010000384.1:0-2643 GCA_036822555.1 Bacteroidota bacterium
AAGACAAGACAGAAAATATAATACCTGAAACAGTTCCAATTACAGTATCGATATACGCCTCAGGTACCATCAAAAGCAAAGATCAGTATCAGGCCTTTGCTACCGTAAATGGTATCATTGAAAAAATATTTGTGACCGAAGGAGATACTGTAAAAAAAGGAGATCCCATACTTTTGATCAGCAATGAGGCTCAGCGCCTGAGCAAAGAGAATGCAGAGCTTGCCGCTCGTTTTGCAGATTACAATGCCAATCAGGGAAAGTTGAACGAAGCAAAACAATTTGTAGAATTGGCCAAAAGCAAACTGAAGAACGATTCAGCTTTGTTCTTTAGGCAAAAAGCATTGTTGCAAGACCAGGTAGGTACCAAAGTAGAACTTGAGCAACGCGTACTGGCCTATCAAAATTCAAGGACCGCTTATTTTTCATCCCTTGTAAAATTCGAAGATCTTAAAAAACAACTTGATCTTTCCTCGGAACAATCAAAAAACAACCTACTCATTTCAAGCAAACTTGAAAATGATTTCACATTGAAAAGCGAGATCGACGGGATCGTTTATGGCATCAACAAAACTGTAGGCGAACTTGTTGGATTGCAAACACCACTCGCCGTTATTGGAAATGCAAACAATTTCATTTTGGAAATGCAGGTGGATGAATACGACATCTTTAAAGTAAAGATAGGACAACAGGTGTTGATTACCATGGATAGCTACAAAGGCAAGGTATTTGAAGCAAAGATCAACAAAATAAATCCCTTGATGAACGAACGAAGCAAAACATTTTTAGTTGAAGCTGAATTCGTAAAAGCCCCTGAAAAACTATTTCCGAATACCACCTTTGAAGCCATTATAGAGGTAACAACCAATGACAAGACACTTTTGATCCCAAGGATTTACCTGATCAATGATTCTATGGTACTTTTATCAACCAATGAGAAAATAAAGGTAATTACAGGTTTAAAGGATTATCAAAAAATCGAGATCATTTCAGGCATTAAGGCCGAGGACGAATTGATGAAGCCTACCGAATGAAGTTCAAACTGATATTGGATGTAGCCAAAAGTTTATTGCTTGCCCGTTGGCGTCAAACAATGGTAGCCGCTATTGGCGTTACCTTCAGCATCACCATGTTCATTACCTTATTGAGTTTCATGTCGGGGCTAAACGATCTGTTGGATGGACTCATTATCAACAGAACACCCCATGTAAGACTTTACAACGAAGTTGAACCAAGTAAAACGCAACCGATAAATGCCTCTGATCAATTTCAAAATCATTACAACTTCATAAGTTCTGTAAAACCTTAGAACGATCGACTGGAGATCTACAACAACGGTGCCATACTTGCATCCCTGAATACAGATCCAAGAGTGGTGGGCATTGCCCCAAAAATAACTGCTCAGGTGTTTTATAATATTGGTTCTACAGATCTTACAGGGGTTATCAATGGCGTTGATGTAGAAGCGGAGAACAAACTCTTTATGTTTGATGATTATGTAACTGAAGGCAACTACATAGATCTGAAGAATACTCCCAACAGCATCATCCTTGGTAAAGGCGCAGCAGATAAAATGATGGCAGAGATCGGAGACATCATTCAGGTGACCACCAGCAAAGGTGAACGCATGCAACTCAAAGTGGTTGGCATGTTTCAATCGGGCTTAATGGATATAGACAAGACGAACAGTTACGCCTCAATTGGAACAACGCAAAAACTATTGGGAGAATCAAACAACTACATCACCGACCTTCAGATAAAGCTCAAGGACATCCTTATAGCCCCTGCCCTTGCCAAAGAATATGCCGCGCTTTATGGTGTTGAAGCAATTGATATTCAAACAGCCAATTCACAATTTGAAACAGGCAGCACAGTAAGAACAATTATATCCTATGCCGTTGGAATTACATTACTGGTAGTGGCAGGATTTGGCATCTATAACATCCTTAACATGAAGATCTATGAAAAGATGGACTCCATTGCTATTTTAAAAGCAACAGGTTTTTCAGGGAAGGATGTGAACGCAGTTTTCATTTCTATAGCTGTTAGCATTGGTCTTTTGGGAGGGATGCTGGGGCTTCTGTGTGGTTTGGGTTTATCGGGACTGATAGATACCATTCCTTTTAATACTGCAGCTTTGCCAACCATAAAGACCTATCCTATCAATTACAATCCTAAATTCTATCTCATTGCAAGCATCTTCTCTATTGTTACAACTTACTTTGCAGGGTATTTTCCTGCACGTAAAGCAAGCCGAATTGATCCGTTGATCATTATCAGAGTAAAATAACATGAACTGAAAGATCCTAGAAGCCATATCGATCAACAAATACTTTCACGATCCTTTGACCATGCAGGTTCTTAAGGACGTGAGTTTTACCATACACAAAGGAGAATTTGTTTCCATTATTGGCAAATCAGGGTGCGGAAAATCAACACTGCTGTATATACTTTCCACGATGGACACCGACTACGAAGGAGACCTGTTCATAGACGGCCAAAGCATGAGACAAAAAAAAGAAGGGGAACTGGCCAAAGTAAGAAATGAAAAGATCGGTTTTGTGTTTCAGTTCCATTACCTATTGAACGAATTCAGTGTACTAAAGAATGTCATGTTGCCCGGACTCAAGTTAGGGAAATACAGTG
>DAISHL010000385.1:0-2642 GCA_036822555.1 Bacteroidota bacterium
GGAAAGTATCTGAACTCCTCAGACCTGTTGCCTTCCAGCGGACTTGTTGGCCTTGGGGTATCTGTGCCCATAGGAAACGGCATGTTAATAGACTCTAGGAGGAATGCCATTAAACAAGCCAAACTATTCACTAAAATGGCAGAAGCAGAACAAAATAAAGTGATGAATAAATTCTTGCTTGGTGCCATAAAAGATTATTGGGAATGGCACTGTGCAGTTAGTGAATTGCTGCAATTCAATAAAGCCTATAATCTTGTTAAGGAAAGATATTTGTTCACCATCGAACGTGTGAAACAAGGTGATGCGGCCCCTATTGATACAGTAGAGATCTCTATACAGATGCAAAACATCCTTGTGAATTTGAACAATGCAGGCATTGATTACTATAATACCGGCATGATACTCAATACATATCTTTGGAAAGATGAGACCACGCCTGTTGAACTTTCATCAAACATGTTCCCAAAACGCATTGAACCATTAGAGTTCAGACTATTAAACGATTCCATACAAAAAGCCATTGACTGGGCACAAAACAACAATCCTGAAGTACGTAAACAGCAATTAAAGATCGACCAGATCAAAGTTGAACAATTGTTTGCCAAGAATAATCTGTTACCAAAACTAAATGCAGATCTGAGCATGATCAGTTCAGGAAGTGATTTTGAAAGCGGGCGATTTTTCACTCCCACGAATTATAAACTTGGCGGCAATCTCTATGTTCCTATATTCTTAAGAAAAGAACGCGGAAAGCTGGGCTCAACAAAGATCAAATTGCTTGATGCCTCGTATGAACTGCAACAAATAAACAGAGAACTTCAAAACACCATCAAAGCAAACCTGAACGAATGTTTGGTCCTTTGGAATCAGATCAATGTGCAAAAGCAGATCGTGAACAACTCAACAAAACTCAGAAATGCTGAAAAATTGAATTTTGATAATGGAGAGAGCAGTGTGTTCCTGATCAATAGTCGCGAAATGAGCTTACTCAGTAACCAGATCAAATACCTTGAAATGGTAATGAAATACCAAAAAGCACAGGCGGCATTGTATAACACTATTGGCAATCTGTCTGCCAGATATGGTTTGAATTAGTTGCCATGATGTGACTTTTGTTACCAACTTTAAGGTATACTCATTCGTACCTTTGAGGTAGCAAATGAAAATCTTTGGTAAATATTCAGCATCAAACTTCTTTATGAAGCGCGGTATTGAGCTAGATCTTGACAACAATACTTATAAAGTATCAGAGAAATTATTCAGCATTATACCTATCCCCGGAAAAACCATCAGCATCCCAAAAGCAGATTATCTATTGATCTTTAAAACCTTGTATGCCAAGTGCGAAGCTTGTGAACTGGAGGACTTTGAAAATGGGAATGGAAGTGTATATCAATTATCCCTCGTGTACAATAGGAACCGTAGACTGTTAATACACGAAACAAAAAAGAAACAAGAGGTTTTTGAACTTGCAAAAATGATCTCTGAAAACCTCCACCTCAGGATCAAAGACTCGGCAAGCAATCGCAAGCAACCGGTTTGGCTCAATGCAGCATAAAAAACTCCACCCCGATCATATGACCTAAAGGTGGAGCTCATTCGCAGACAGAAAGTCTTTGGCTGTTTGATCTATTCGTCCTTTTTCTTCTTTTTCAGCTTAATGTCGTGGTTATCATCATTGATATTGATCCCTTTTTCGTCTATGACGATCTTTGTTCCATCATCATTGATCTTGATGCCATTTTCATTGATGATCACTCTCTCTTCTTTTTCAATATGGATCTCTGAGTTATCTATACCTTCACAATCAACGCATTCAAGGCCTCTGTCCGTCATAACCCATCTTCTGTTTAGCATATCCTGATCATAGGTATTGGTCACATTATCCACATCATTTATAATATTGGTCAGTGATTTATCAAAATAGATGACCATATTCTTAGGTACTTTAACGGTGATCTCTACTTCCTGTACTCTGAACTTTTGGTTCCCATCTATAAAAAAGAATTCTTCGAAACTGGCGTGTGTACTATCTGCAGCATAATTATAATTGATGGTTTTGGCACGTTCATACGCTTGTCTTTTTTCTTCTCCGCGCGATCTCTTGGATACACTGATCTCAATTTTGTCGGACAGACTTTGAACAACTCTTAATTTTGGTTTTCCCAAAATAGTGCTACCACCCTTGGAACTAACGATGTGGTAATCGCTACCATGCATCAGATGACGATCAAAATCCTGCTCATCCATTTGTTCGAAGCCATATGCTCTGCCGGATTGCTCTGCCGGGATCGCAGATAAAGTGTACACTTTTGCCGTACTGATCACTTGCTTGGTTTCTTTATACTTACTTGATTCACCGAAATCTGATGCCGTTTTAACACCTGCAAATAAGGCCATGATAAATCCAACAAACCAGATAAGACCTGCAGAGATATTAAGCCATCTGTTAGAGTACTTTATTTTGAATAAAAGTTTAATGCCCCCGTAAAGTAACATGAATGCCGGTACACCAATAGTAATGATCAACCCTATGAAGCCGAGCCAATAGTGCGATCGGTCAATAAATATTAGATTGATCCAGTCGTTGAATTCTGCCGACTCACCGGCAATGGAGAATCCAAAGATGCTCGACATCAATC
>DAISHL010000386.1:0-1419 GCA_036822555.1 Bacteroidota bacterium
GACCTGCCGTAATGAACTTCAGATTCTCCATATTGCTCTCGTTGAAGCAATCATTGATCGATTGTTCACCTGTAAGCAAATTACTCATACCAATCTCGTTCTTCACTGCAAACCCTCTATGGATCTTAGGCTTACGAAGGTCAAGATCTATGAGCACCACCTTTTTACCCGTAAAGGCCAAAATACCTGCAATATTAATTGCCACAAAGGTCTTACCCTCACCACTGATTGTTGAGCTGATGGATATTACCTTACTTCCGGGGGTATTGTCAATAAAGGAGAGATTGGTTCTTATGGTCCTGAATGCCTCAGAGATAACCGATTTTGGATTCTTATCAACGATGAGTTGCGATACTGGGATCTGATTGAAGTACTTTGGAACAACTCCAATGAGTGAAACCCCCTGCGCAGAGAATTTCATGACATCGTGGATGGAATAGATCTTGAAATGCGTGAAATACACCACAACAACGATCATCAAGCTGATGAGCACTGTAATTAAAACAGCAAGCAAAATTATATTGCGCGAATTAGGGAACACCTTAGAACCCATGCCAATTGCCCTTTCAAGAATGATGTTCTTGGTCACATAACCTGCTTTTGAAATTGAAAACTCAGTTTTCTTTTCAAGCAACATGGTATAATACTTTTCACTGATCGTGTACAAACGATTCAAACGCGACAATTCCACTTCATCTTCCGGAGAATAATCTAGTTTGTTCTTGAAATCCACAGACTTTTCAAGCAAGCTCTTGTACTTTGTTTTGTATCTTAATCGCACGGCATCCAAACTCTCCAACAGAAGTTTCTTTTGATTCTCTAATTGATAATTCACTTGCTTGATGTTCTCCGCACTTGGAGTAACAGAATACAAAAGGTTCTCCTTGGTACTTAGAAGTTTTTGAATGTTCTGAATAACATCCTTGATCATGCTTTCGTACTCGGTGCCGGAAATAATGGAGATCAACTGGTAAATATCTATGCTTTTGTTCTTTGAAATATTCTCCTGAACCTCAGCAATGATCTTTTCTTCCATTTCTACTTTCAACAACTGATCTTCAATATTACTCACACGCATCATGTCTGTAGTTAGCTTTTGCGTGTTATTGTCAATATTCTTCTCTTGCTTGAATTTCTTGAGATCACTTTCGGTATTCTTCAGGTCGTTATAAACCATACCCAATTGACTGTCGATGAAATCCAAAATATTCCTTGAACTCTCACTTTTTCTCTCAACGTCATAGGTAAGAAACTCTTCTGAAATGGTATTGGCAACATCTGCAACCTTTATAGAATTGATGTCTTTGATCTTGATCAAAATGGTCTTTGCCATTTCATTGACCACTTTCACCTCAAGTTTGCTTTGTAGTTCTGATGTAACACTATTCACATCCCGTACAGTAAAATAAAAGGCTTTGT
>DAISHL010000386.1:1429-2638 GCA_036822555.1 Bacteroidota bacterium
TTAGTATATAAGACTTTTGAAGTTTTATAACAACTCTTTTTTTAAACTAATTAACTTCTTGTCTTGAAAAAAAAAGGCTTTGTTTGTGGCAATGTTGTTCCTTACCTGGTTCGCATCCATCTTTGGATTGAGGTAAATATTGATATCAAAATCAGAGTTATTGAACCAGGTATTCAATCTGAAATTACGGATGGTATTGCCATACTTAATTGTTCCACCATCCAAAGCATCATTAAGCTTAACATAGATCTGCTGACCCTCTAATGACTTATTCTTTAAGTTGATCTTCAATAAGAACGGGGATGACAAATACAATTCATTGTTCTTGAACGTTCCTTCGCTGTAATAAGATACTTCAAGATCCAGTTTCTCAACAATACGCTTTAAGAACACTTTTGAATGGATCTGCTCTATTTCCTCGGCAATGATGTTCTCATTTTGCCCTATCCCTTCAAGCCTAAGCACTTCATCTGCCTTATTATCATTGATCTGAAGCACCGTTTTTGATTCATAGATAGGCTGACTGTAGCGTAAATAAAGAAAAGCGATAAACCCACTGATCATGAAAAGGATCAGGAACACGAATCTGAATTTGCGTAACAAATGCAGAATAAGCGTTACATCAAGCGAAGAATTAAGCTTGGCTTCCGCTTCCTTAACAAAATCGTTCTTATTTAATCCAACGTGGTATGACATTATCTGCTGAACAGAGAAATTAAAATTACTGCTGTGGTTAACAATGTTAAAACTGGAGCGATCTCGTTATTGATCGTACGCAACGGCCTGTATCTTGTTTCTACATAAATGATGTCATAGGCCTGTACCTGTGTATTGGCAGCTGCAAGACCACTGATCTTTGATAGATCCATGAGATACACCTTTGGTTGTTCTCCCGGTGTATTCCTTATCAGTTTAACCTTGTAGGCTTTTCCGTCATCAGATATACCACCGGCCACTGCAAGCGCTTCCATGATGGTTGTGTTATTATTTGTCATTGGCAACACTTTCGCATCGCCTGCCGCCCCCGGAAATACAATGATACGTTTGTTGGTGATGCGCAGATTCACAAAGGGCTTCACATAAAACTCCGCATATTTATCTTCTAATACCTTTTCTGCTTCAGCAATGGTCAAGCCCGCCAGCTTCACGCTTCCTATCAATGGCAACTTAGATGATCCGTCCAACTCCACACGCGCTTCGATCAAAGGA
>DAISHL010000387.1:0-2632 GCA_036822555.1 Bacteroidota bacterium
GTCGATTCAAGGCAATTTTATAAGGAAAATACCATTGGCACGGCAAAACCAAATACCGAAGAGTTATCCAGAGTTAAGCACTACTTCATCAATACCAAATCTGTTACCGAATTATTCGGAGCAGGACATTTTGAAAAGGAAGCCATTCCGCTGCTTGATAAGCTTTTCGAAGAACATCAGGTGGTGATCATGGCCGGTGGCTCAGGACTATACATCAACGCGCTTCTCAATGGCGTTGATGAATTTGAAGAGGTGCCTGAGGAGATCAGAGTTCAATTGAATTCAGAGTTCAATGCAAATGGATTAGATCCATTGCAGGAAGAACTCAAGGAAAAAGACCCTGAGTATTTTAAAAATGTTGACATCAAAAACTCTCAGCGGGTTATCAGAGCCCTTGAGGTGATCAGATATACCGGAAAACCTTTCTCTTCGTTTTTAAAGAAGAATAAACCTGCCAGAAATTTTACACCCATTAAACTGTTCATCAACCTACCTCGTGAGATCCTGTATGAGAGGATCAACAAACGTGTGGATCAGATGATGGAAGACGGATTGCTTGAAGAAGTAAGATCCCTGAGTTCACACAAACACCTCAATGCCTTAAAAACGGTTGGCTACAAGGAATTATTCGATCACCTTGAAGGAAAATGCCCATTGAACGATGCCGTTGAAAAGATAAAACAACACACTCGCAACTATGCTAAAAGACAGATCACATGGTTCAGGAATCAAGATGAATTCGAAGAGTTCTTACCTGATGATCTGATAAAAATTGAGGCCTATATTGACCTGATCATGCAACATGGCTAAATACCTTTCGTTCATAGAAGACTACCGAAAAATTGAAAGACCGATCATGAAAGTGATCATCTCAGAGTATTTCATTCAAATGGTGAATGCAACCTTCATGAACATTTTACCACTTTACATGGCTAAAATGAATTACGATGAAGAACAAATTGCTTTGTTCATCACCTTCAGATTCATTGGTGTGTTTGTTTTGGCATTGCCGATCGGGCATTTCATCAAAGGCAAAAAACTTTACAATTTCTTTTATTTATCTGCCATTGGTGTTCCTCTTTTTGGTTTGGCTATTATCGCAAGCATCTACTTCAAACTCCATCTTCTGATCTATATTACCTTATTACTATGGGGTGCATCCTTTACTTACAAGAAAATTCCGATGGCACCATTAATCCTCAGAAATACTGCTAAAACCAATCAAACCGCCGCATTGGCCTTGAGTTACAGCACCTGGAGTTTTGGAGGCATTGTAAGTGGTGTGATCATTGCCTTTCTGCATTTCATCAATGACCAGATATTTAGCGAACAAAATCTGCTGATCATTTTTTCTGCCCTTGGCATCCTAGGTTTTTTTGCATTGTTGAACAACCCCATGAATGAACTCATGGAAGAAGAAACAGTCACAAACACGTCCGTTAGTAAAAAACAAACCGATTGGTTCCTGATCGGAAAAGCCTTGATCCCTACCCTGATCATTGCCACCGGAGCAGGCTTAACGATCCCATTCATCAGCCTCTTCTTTGAGAAAGTGCATCATTTGGATGCGGGTGAATTCTCTGTCATCAGCGCCATAGCATCATTGCTGGTGGCATATGCGGCAATGCTTGTTCCAAAGATCAAAGAGTTCATCGGTTATAAAATTGCCATTCCAACCACACAGTCCTTAGCTGTGATCTCCCTGGTGGCATTGGCCACCACTCAGTTCTATTCGCAATATTCCATTGCCGTATACATTGCCATTATTTTTTATCTGTTGCGCCAACCATTGATGAACATGGCCGGACCAATGACCACCGAACTTGTATTGAATTATGTAGGAAAATCAAACAGAGAGATCACGAGCGCCCTCACCTCTGCTATCTGGAGCGGAAGTTGGGTGATCAGCGGTTTAATGGTAAATCTGCTGTTCAAATTCGGATTTGAATTTGTAAACATATTTTTAATAACTTCAGCCTTATATGCCTTTGGTGTATTTATGTACTATCTATTGATCGTTGATTACATCAAACGCGAACAGAACGGCTTAATTGAAAATTAAACTTACATATTTACTTAGTGTCCTTTTATGTTCCTTAGGCTTTTCACAGCTAAAGACCATAACTCTCGAAAAAGGCAAGATCACAGCCTTCAAGGGAAGTATCTATGCGTGTGGGTTCAGATCGAATACACTAAAAATTCTCCGATTCGATAAAGACCTTAAACTGAAGGACAGTGTTGAATATAAACTTGACAAAAGTAAGTCGGATGATTACCTTACCATTGAAACAGATACCCTACATGATCTTTTGACCTTTCAATTGCAGAAAAAAGACAAGCAGAATACCCTGGTATTAAGATATACTCATGCATTAGAATTAAAAAATGAATTCAAGAATTTAGATGTGACCAAACTCAATCCTTTATCGGGTTTCGATCATCAAAAATTCATTTCAGGTAACGCTTACTATGTTGTTAAATCGGCCACAGACAGCACCGGAAAGCAGTACTATCTTTCAAGATATGACAAGGAGAATTTGACCACAAAGGTGTTTGACATGAAATTCAGATGGCAGTTCAATTTTGAAAAACAACACATCAGAAACATACACGTATTTTATGCGAATGACGA
>DAISHL010000388.1:0-2625 GCA_036822555.1 Bacteroidota bacterium
CGGATGTACAGGAAATGTACAACGAGTGGATCAAGACCAACGAACTATTATTCTCTGAATTATTCTCTAGCGAAGAGTTCAGTAAAATGAAAGGTGAGGCCATAAACCTTACCATGGATGTAAAAAAACAATTTGAGAAACAATTTGAGAACATTTTTGCCAATTCACCTGTTGTATTGAAAAGTGATGTGGAAGAATTGACAAAGACCGTTTACGAACTAAAGAAACAGATTAAAGATCTTCAAAGCAAGCTTAGCTTAGCTGGTGTTAGTGCCGGTGATTTGTTAGATGATGAGAAGAGCAGCAAAAAAGGTAAGAAATAATTACTTTTAGCTGATGTGTTAAAAGCCGCCTTTTGTGTTTGAGGCGGCTTTTTTGATTTTAGTATTTTAACTGATATATTAGCAATACAAGTTTTTAGGATATGGAAAATTTATTCAACGAAATGGCAAATGTGAGCAGCAAGCTTACCAAAAGTTACGAAACCTTGAATAAGATCGGTGATGTGGATATAGCCACCTCCCCTAAAACACCGGTTTACACCGAAGACAAGTTAACCTTGTACCATTACGACAGAACCGAACCTGCTACATTTAAAACCCCGGTGCTTATTGTATATGCATTGGTGAATACCTACAAAATGCTGGATCTGCAACCCGATAGAAGTTACATCAAAAACCTATTGGGCAACGGACTGGATATTTACCTGATCGATTGGGGATTTCCAACAAAAACAGATCGTTATATCAGCATGGATGATTACGTGAACGGATACATCAACAACTGCGTTGATTTCATCCGTAAGAAACACCGTGTAGATAAGATCAACATCCTGAGTATTTGTCAGGGTGGTACACTAAGCGTGATCTATTCATCCTTATATCCAAATAAAATAAAGAACCTTGTAACGCATGTAACACCCATTGATTTCAACACTAATGATGGATTGTTATTCCGCTGGAGCAAGGACATGGATTTTGACAAATTGGTGGAAGGCTTTGATGGCCTTATACACGGCGACTTTTTAAATCAGGGCTTTGACATGTTAAAGCCAATGATGAAGGTTCAAAAACAACAAACCCTCGCATCGAGTTTAGAAGACGAAGCAAAGCTTACGAATTTCCTTCGTATGGAAAAATGGATCAGCGAGAGTCCGGCCCAAACAGGCGAATGTTTCCGTCAGTTCATGAAAGACCTTTACCAAAACAATAAACTTGTGAAAGGCGAATTGGAAGTTGGCGGTAAAAAAGTTAACCTAAAGAACTTAACCGCAAACCTTTTAAATATTTACGCTACAGAGGATCATTTGGTGCCACCTGCGGCCACCATACCGTTGAACGACCATGTGGGCAGCAAGGATAAGGAATTGTATAGCTTTAAAGGCGGACACATAGGAGTGTTTGTTGGCGGCAAATCGCAAAAAGAATTGGCACCGGCCGTTGTAGAATGGTTAAAGAAAAGAGACTAACAGAACGACGAGGTTGGAATGACGAATTTAGAATAGCACAATTATTCGTCATTCGTAATTCGTGCCTCTTACTTCGTCAATCATCATTTAAAAATACACATGGCTCTTCCAAAATCAAATTACTACGCTGTTATTTTTTCATCAACCAAAGAAGAAGTACGTGAAGGCTATGATGAAATGGATGAACTTACCATGACCCTGGCACAGCAACAGGAAGGATTCTTGGGATACGAAAGTGTAAGCAATGGCAATAAAGGAATTTTTATTTCCTACTGGCAAAGCAAGGAAGCCATTGAATCCTGGAGGATCAACGCCACTCACAAAATGGCAAAGGATCAGGCCAAGACCTGGTACAAACGTTATCTTTCACAAATTTGTTTGGTAGAAAGCTCGCACGAATTTGAGAAATAAGATCAAGTTTATTCAAACTTATATACAAAATCAAGATACGGAAGTATCCAAACATTGTCTTTAGGATTTACTTTCAGGCATACCATTGAAAAATCAACACTGGTCTTTATACTAGGCATCAATCGCAAACCTGCGGATGCCGCAAATGAATAAAAATTCTTATTGGTGTATAACGATTCAAAAAATGGATTCCCCAAAGAATCTGTTTTTTCTATCTCCTGATTATATCCACCTCGAGGGATCAACCAGTTCTCTGTTACCAGAGAGAATTTTTTGCTTATCCTCGTCATCCCATTTAAGGTTACAATTGGCATTGGTGTTTCTTTATACTCTTTATTCATTTTAGCATAACCATATCCTCCTCCAATGGTAAAATTATGTTCTACATTACCCACGGTAATTAGTCCATAACCTATTCCAGCACTCAAACCAAAATCCTGTATGAACGATTGCGTGAACAGCACTCCCGCACCCAAATATAAATTGTTTGTAAGCTTGTAGGATATCTTAGGTGTCACGTAAAACAAAAGTGGTATCACAACCCCACCGCCAACAGTAATATTATTGGTCAACCCAACATTCACCGAGTTTGCAAGCAAATACGCATTTTGATAATATCCCTCACGCTTTCTCAGAGGAATAGCACTTGGCGCAAAAAAATATCTGGTGGCATTGGGGTTTGCAAATCTTCCCTACTTATTCTTAGCGATGTACTCCTTAATGTCTGTGCACTTGGCAATGTTATT
>DAISHL010000389.1:0-2616 GCA_036822555.1 Bacteroidota bacterium
GGTTTTAAAACTTCAAGCGGATCGGTTAACGAATCAGGCAGTGCAATATAGAGAATAAGCAAGCCACCACAGATTAAAATAATGTAGCCGGCAGTTTTGTAGATATTGTTCCGGATGAGTTTTTGTGGCGTTGGTGCAGTTTCTCCTTTTGTAAAAAGAAACAAGCTCATAAATGCCAGGCAAAGCAAAAACAGCCCTGCTGAAATTAAATGAATGGTTCCTATGACATCAGGAATGAAACGAGAACACTCAATGTTGCAAGGCAAGATTGGAATTTTGAAAGTGGTTGGCAGTAATGCCACCATCAAACCGAACATACCTGCAAGGAATGTGAGGACACGATCAACAATATCGTATCCTTTGTAGGAGAGTAAGAAAATTGAAAGTGCACACATGTAACCAACAAATACATCACGCATGATGGTGTGATAATAATTGCTGATAGAAGGTTGAATGTAGCAACATGCACTGAGAATAAACGGACCAATTAAAAGTATAATCGGTAGTAAGAAACCGAGAATACCAATGAGTTTGCGTACCGTAAGGTACGATAGCACCAGTTTGTTTTCTTTTTCGAGTTGTTCGTATTCACGAGCTTCGGCAGGGTCTTGAATTTGACCTTTGCCACCGAATACAGTTTTTAGTTTGCGAAGAAATTCGCAGAATTTTGATTCAATTTTGTTTTTCATAATTGTAATTTTTAATCGGTTAGATAATAAATGATTTCCCGGTTCTCTGTTTTCTTGCAAAGCGATTTCGCTTTGCCTTCGCCAACCGGAATAGCGAAGCTGTGGGTGATGATGGATTTTAAGCGTGCTTCAATGGTGCGCTCCTTACAACTCATTTCAGAGCAAAGTTTTTCTATCAACTCTTTCCTTGGCATTGGCTCTGTGAGAATGGCTCCAATTAATTCTAATGTGCTATCCAATGATGCTTTTTGACTGCGGCTATCCATTGACTCCTGAATAGTAGAATGGTCGGCTATAATCAATCCTTTTTCGGTATCGGAATACTGCACATAAAACGGATCGTGTTTTTTAGAGCTTCGGCATTTGAGATATGCAACCTTGATCAAATTTGTATTGTGATTTTCGGCATCCTTTTCAAAACCAATTTGAATAACTGTACTGGCTTTATTTAGAATTTCCGTTCCTAAATGACCTCGTGCTTTATCTGTACTGCCGGGATTTTCATGTATCAAGCAAAGAAAGGTTACATCGTAACGGTTGATGGTTTGATTCATCATATCGATCAATTTCATGCTGTCTTTTGTGTCGTTGAAATTGAACACACAATCTGTAATTACATCCAGTACAATGAACAAGTGCATCGGGAATTTTTGACGGATGTAATCCAGGTACATGTTGAGCATTTCAAAACGTTCTTCACGTGCAAACTCCAACAATGAAATGTAATCGAATCCGTAAGGATGGTCTTGAATGGTGTAACCTGCCTTTAACTGAATTTGCTGTAAGGAATAAGGCAACTGATCAGACAAGTTTCGCTCTGTGTCAACATAGCAAACGGCATAACGGCTGAGAATGCTGCGTTTAAAATCCAAGAGGTCGCGATTACTCTCAGGAGTTTTTAAAAGCGAAGCACAAATCGTTTCTGCTAAGCGTGATTTGTGCACACCGGCTTTACCTTGTATCACATTGATAGTTTTCGGAAAGAAAACAGGGTTTTCTTTTTGCCAAAGAATAGGTTGGCTAAATGAAATGGGCTTACCCTTGTTTTCTTTAATCTGCTGTTGTGAAGCCAGCAGCCTTGCAAGCTTGTTCTGCGGTGATTCAAGTGTTACCGCAGGTAACCTTGTTTCACCATTTTTCGAAGGTGGTGCTGGTATATCAAACATGCTTTTTCCTATTGATAGTAAGACAATGCCATGAAGTACACTTTGATTTCACCATTCTCGAAACGAACGGTTGCTACCCAATCTTTAGGAGCCCGGTTCTGCAATTCGGTTTCTTGCTTTATGCAAGATTCCAGATTCATGATCATGAATTTGTAATTGCCTTCATCGAGCCTAAAGAACAATTCTGAAAAGTAAGAGAGCCGAAGTTTATCCAACTGCAGTTTGTCAAACAAACGGTTCAACTGTTCTTTATCAGAATTGCTATCACCTAGCAATTTCTTATAGTAATTTACATTGCTCTCCAATGATTTTTCATCACGTGCAAGAACGGCTGCAACTTGTTGCAGGAGTTCAGGCCAAGTGAGGTCGTGTAATGTTTCTTTATTGCGCTCCATTAGGACCTCCTTACTTTTTAAAGCTTTTTACATAGTGTTTACTTAATAAATCTTCTACATCAGAAAGCTTGTAGTAGATTTTGTTTCCTACCTGAGAGAAGGAAATTTTTCCTTCATCGCGCCAGGTTTGTGCTGTACGCTTTGAAATTTTCATCATCAGGAGGAACTCCTGATTATCGATAAAAACTTCCTGCGGTTTTTTGTTTTGGTTTTCGATTTTGTTTTTGATTTCATCGATTGAATCTTTCAATTCGGTGAATTGCTCTTTGCTTAAGATTACTGCTTCCATAGTTTGTGCTTTTTAAATGATTATGGAGCAAAACAATAAAATCAGCGAGGGTCACATTGGTCAAAACTGGTCACATG
>DAISHL010000390.1:0-226 GCA_036822555.1 Bacteroidota bacterium
AAAACATCTCCATTTTTTGTATCTATTGTAGCAACAGAATTGAAGCCAAGAAGAGCAACATATAGATGAGCCTCATCTGGTGAAATGTCTATGCCAAAAGGCAAATAACCACGTAACTTATCTAAATTTTTGTCAATTTTAAGCTGAATTTCCCTCTCAATTTTACCACTTCGGTAATCCAAAACAGAAATATTATCATTTGTTGCGTTGGTTATATTGGCCTTTT
>DAISHL010000390.1:236-2611 GCA_036822555.1 Bacteroidota bacterium
CCCAATCGCTATACTATTAGGACTAGAACCACCGATAACTTCTTTACCATCAATCCAATCTCCAACGCGATGCCCCGTGGGTATACGGTGAATAACCTGATTGGTCTGAAGATCTATAATATAGACACTCATTGCTTCTTCAGATCTTGGATCACCAACACCCGGTATAGTCCGTCCGTTTATAATTGTCCCAGTGTTAGATTCAGTTTTATTATGTCCATAGTGATTACTAGAAATCATCAATGAATCATAATTTTTTGAGTTCATTCCTTCAACCAAAGGATATGAATACATGCCAACATTTGCAACCAATGTGTATCTTTCATCCGGTGAAACGGCAAGTCCAAAAGGCAGGCGACCTGTATTAATAGAAGCTGTAATACTTCTGCTTTTACAATTCACTCTTACAACACGATAGTTAGCTATATCTAGCACTAATAACTCGTCTGTCGCTTTTACATAGACCAAATCAGAAGTAAAACTGTCATTGAATCTATCATCACCAACCGGTTGATTCAATGAGATCGAATCAACAAATTGAAGAAGGACGGGATTATACAAAACTACACTTCCGCAATCGCCACCACTTAAGTATAATGTAGAATCTGATTTACCGAATGCGACTCCTACTAAAGAACCATTTAAAAATGGCGAGGGAATTTTTTTTTCGTAATCTGGTATCCTTGTTATTGTATTTTCCGAATTATCTAAAATAGTTATAACACCATTATGAATAGCTACTACCAAGCGACCAGTTGGTGAAACCGCCAGTCCAAAGGGGTCGTTTGTAATGCTAAAAACATCACCAACAGGCTTTACAAATCGACCACTTGGCAGGACTGATATTCCATTTTTGTTAATAGATGTATAATTATTACGTCCGGGAACTTGCTTCATTTTTTCCTGTTGAGAAAAAGCAAGAAAGGGAATAACCAAAAGTGCGAAAAAAGATACAACTCGGAACATATAAACCTCTATTTAAATAGCCATGTTCTAGTATTAATTTCATCCACACCTTGACGTTGGATTGCAGCTGTTCGATTGGCAGAGTTAAGTGCTTGCTCACTCAAGGGATAGATATATCTTACTGGCACAAGATTGTTGTTGAGATTAGCTGGCCCTGGAACAATAATTGGCAAGCCGGTTCTTTTCCATTCATGCCATGATTCCAAACCATTAAAATAGAGGGAAATCCATTTTTGTAAGGCTATCTTCCCTAACAACTCATTTTCGCTTCCTGTGTACTCAACCGAAGGTTGACTCATATATCCAGCCGGCATTGATACTTGTAAATTATATACAGCTGGAACTACAGATTGCCAATAGGCAAAATTGGCTGTAATGCCTTGTTTATAATAGGTTTCTGCATTTCCTGCTGAAATAAAATTACGTTGACGCGCCTCAGCTAAAATAAATTGTAGTTCAGCATAAGTCATCAACAGTGCCCGCGGAGCATCGGGTAACGGCGCAGGTTGTCCAGGATCATTACATACAAGGCAAGCAAAAGTATAGCCAACCCTAGATACATTCTGTGGTCCACCATTGTATGCAAGTGCACCTACATCACTCAATCCGTTCGGTATACCAAGAATTACAGGGGATCCCGCACTCACTGAAGATTGTGTAGGACGACCAAAAACACGAATACGTGGATCATTCATAAGAGTTAATCTATCACTTAAGGTCTTACTAAGTCTTATTTCATCAAATGATCCTACCCTTGAATCATACAAAGGCCACTGATTGGGCGCTGCGGAAAGATATCTCAATTCTGCATTGTCTGAATTAGCAGTAAAAATCGGATTACTGGTAGGGTCATTTATTATGGATTGCATTTCAACATTAACGCTTTTCTGCTTTGATAATCTAAGCAGATACCGAAGGCGTAAAGAATTGGCTAGCCGACGCCATTTGATGATGGAAGCAGCCCCACCCCCAAAAATCAAATCTCCGGCAAATGGACCACTAGCTGTTGCAAGAACCTCATTAGCCCTCTTCAAATCTGCCAAAATTCCATTGTAAATATCTTCTTGCTTATCATAAACAGGCTGAAACAATCCATCAGTTTTACCTTTACCTGCCTGGCTATATGGTACATCACCATAGGCTTCGGTTAATTGTGCAAACATCCACGATTTCAAAATTAAACATACACCAAAATAGTGACTTGAAGTATTTGACCCCACTTGTGTGAGAATATTCTGTAAATCACGATAATTACCATACACATTATTCCATATACCATTCCTTTCACCCCACAAATAACGATCCTCATTTACAAATTGGAGTTTTGCATAGTACTGGGCAACCAAAATCCCTATTGTCCATGCCTCACTAACTTGCTGGTGCATAGTACTTCTTATTACACCGCTTAA
>DAISHL010000391.1:0-2608 GCA_036822555.1 Bacteroidota bacterium
AAGATCAACAGGAACGAAGTTGTTTCATGGCACCCCCGATACATCAGGCTACATACTTGATTATTCTGGACGAAGTACCGAGCAAGATGGTGGCATTACTGCAAAATCTGATTTAATTTCCGAATTTTCAAATCAACGATATGCTAACATAACAATAAAAGTTATCCTCACGGATGATCAAAATTTTACATCAAATAATAATAATTATTTTGAAACTGCTAAAAGGAAGTTTGATGCGGCAACCGAAGAAATGGTTTACTGGGTTCATTATCATACTCCATTAGTGGATACCTTGCCAGGAATTCCTTATATTAAAACTAAAAACAATTTTACTAGCGAAAAAACAGACCAATTATTAGGGAAATTCTGGACAGAATACAAAGCTGGATTGCCCAGCGGACCAGCTCGACCAGCCCATGTTAATAATAGAAACTGTGTTTGTCCAAATTTTGACTTTGCTCTAAATTGGAAAGCGGAAACAAATATACTAAGTTGCATTGAAGATCCAGTTGCAATGAATTGTTTTGGGGGCTTTGGGCCGGTAGTAACTAGTATGTTTGCTACCAGTCCAGGGAAAATAGGATTATATCAAGCCGGCTTTGTTTGTGGACTGATTGATGGTGCATTAGAGCAGGCGAATTTTTTATATGGTGTGGCAACAGGCATTATTGATTTTGCCAAGTATTCATTTATTAAGCGCCCAACTCTCATCTTTTCTCCAGGCGGAACAATTCTGGCTGTTGGTTGTGTTGGTGATATACTTTATAAGGCTATTTGTAAAGCTGCAATTGAAAATGGTTGGAAATTTTGGAAATGGGATTTAGGTCCTGATAAAATTTATGAGGGCTATTTGGACCATATTTCTGAAGCAGAAGAGTATTGGTGTCAAATTAACGAAATGTATTTACTAATGACTAATCCTGATACTTGGAGAAATATAGTAGGGGGGCTAATTAGCTCCTTTACTAGCTGGCTCGGAGATGTTTCAGGTGTAAACGGAGTCAAAGAGGCAGGGTATACGCATGGTATAGCTGTTTGGGAGATTATTATTGATTTTATCTCTGCCGGAACTACAATACTAGCGAAAGGTGGCGGAAAACTTTTAGGCGAATTGTTTGAGCACCTAAATGTTCAAGATCTTGCAGGATATGCCAAGAAAAAAGTAGATGAAATGCCGGCTCACAAAAAAGCAGAGTGCCGAATCTTAGGCGTTGGTTGTTTTATCCGTGGAACAGGTGTCAAAAGTGCGTTGGGCTTGATGCCGATAGAAAAAATGAATCCCTTTTTAACCTTCCCCAAAGGTGCAATGGTTAAATTTGCCACGCAAAATACTTTCAAATACATCAACAAATAACGTCATGTTTAAAACCCACTTCACAACTTTAGTTTTTTTCTTCATCTCATTACTTCAACTTAAGGCACAATTGCCTGTACGATTGGCTGATGTGAATCCAGGCGTGGCTGATGGTATTATTTCAACCCATGTTGCTATGGCAAACGGCCTGTATTTCTTTGTAGGGAAATCATTTCTGGAAGGCCAGGAACTGTGGGTAAGCGATGGAACCGTGTCGGGCACTCGTATGGTTAAGGACATCAATCCCGGACAAGGATCTGGCTTTGTCAAAACTTTGATGGCTTTCAAGGACAAAGTCTGGTTTGTTGCGGATGATGGCGTCACCGGCCCTGAATTATGGTATTCAGATGGCACGGCATCCGGAACCTCTGTAATAGATGTGGTACCTGGCGCAGCAGGAGCTGAACCCTTTTACATAACCCAAGGCGCCGATTATTTGTTTTTTAAAGGGTTGGATGCTAATTATACTCCGGTATTGTATCGCACAGATGGTACTCCCGCAGGCACTCAGATCGTAGTTGCACAGGTTGGCAATACCCCTGTTGACTTTGTTTCGGGGTTAGCTGCAATTGGGAATACGGTGTATATTTCGTTTGACGGCCCAACCAGCGCTCAACTCTGGAAATCAGATGGTACTGAGGCCGGCACAGTACTGGTAAAGGATATGAATCCAGGCCAATTTGGCTTAATTAACAATATGACCCCGGTAGGAAATAAACTCTACTTTGGCGGCTCCAAATCCCTTTTCCCGGAATATCAACCCTGGGTAAGTGATGGTACAAGCGCAGGGACGTTTCTGCTGAAAAATATTTATCCCAATGAGGACGCTGCACCAAAATGGTTTACAGAATTTAAAGGGAAAGTTTATTTCTATGCAGAAGCGGCTAATGGCTCACGGGGACTTTATAGAACCGACGGAACAAGCCCTGGTACCCAACTGTTCAAGGAAATATCTATTTCAGCATTTTTCGGCGAAGAATACAATATGGCCTCCGATGGGAATTACCTCTATTTCTCTGGATTGACGGTGAATGAAGGGCGTGAGCTTTGGCGAACGGATGGCAACGCTGCCGGTACTGTTATGGTAAAAGATATTAATCCGGGCTCCGCAAGTTCAAACCCCATACAGCTCACTTTTGTAGATGGGCAAGTTTATTTCAGCGCTGATTTTGCTGGAAATGGAGAAGAAGTGTGCAAAACAGATGGTACCAATGCCGGTACTGTTCAGATGACAGATTTTAATCCTAACAATGC
>DAISHL010000392.1:0-1599 GCA_036822555.1 Bacteroidota bacterium
CCGATATTAAACGTGGGTTTGACAAATAAAGGCGAGGATTTTTACAAACAACAGTAAACAGAAAGAGAGAATTTTCATTACCCTCCGTTTTACAGGCTAATTGAACTGAATGTTGTTTCAAAGAATCAGGATGAATTGAATCATTTATCGGATAATCTGGCAGGACATCTTAGGGTACATTTCAGTGAGCATGTGCTGGGTCCGGAGTTTCCGCTGGTGGCGCGTATCAAGAATAGTTATTACAAACGTATCCTTATCAAACAAAACAAAAAACTTTCACCAAAGTGGGTAAGAGAGGTGCTGCATCAATGTTTGATTGACCTGAATACGGAATTCAAGAACTGGAAGTACACGGTTCAAGTGAATGTAGACCCTGCTTAAGTAAGCTCAATTTTTCGGAACAAATAATAGAAAAGAGCAGCAATGGTTAATGTTAACAGAACATTGCTCCAGCGTGTACTTTTTAAATTGAAAAAGAATTCTCCACTCAAAAAGGCCAATGGGATCGAGAATAGTAACAAGGTATTTGCATAATTGATGCCCGAGGTAAATACAGAAGGGCTAACAAGCACAATATACCACAGGAAACAGCTTTTAGCCTTTTGTTTTTTAACGGTATTCCCAAAACCTTGCGACAAAAAACTAAGCAAACTCAAAACAAACAGCAGAAGAATCAATCCGAAGAAGGGAAGGAAATGCGTGCTGAAAACCGGCGCTCTAAAATGCTGGAATAGCTCATGTAAGCTTTCAAAAATATACCACTGATTGAAATTGAATAAATAACTCAGGCATTCATAGATGAATATGGGTGAGATGAACCCCAGAAGAGCAATGGCAAACTCTCGCCAATAGAAAGGTCTTAAAATAATAAGTGTGACAAATAGGAACGGTACAATGAAAATGTTAGAGATATTGAGGTATAAGGTCACAGAGATCCAGAAGCATGCATTGTAAATGTAACTCAGTACATTTTCCTGACGGTAAATATTGAAGATCTTGTAAACAGAGTAGAGGATGGCCACGTTGCTGAGAAGCATCAGGGAGATGTCTTCGCTGCTTAAAGCGGTAGCGTTTATGAGCATGAAAATTAGTACCGGAAAATAATTCAGCTTATCAACGATCTCTTCATTGGAAACAATATAGGAAACAATGGTTATGCCGGTAAGTAACAGAACATGGTTCATGATAAAATTTACTGCCCCGGAATTGATCTGTGCTGTTAAAAAGTTATAGAACAGGTTTGGAAAGTAATAATGCTCAGAAGGGTCCTTGATGAAAATTGACAGGATGAGGATCAATAAATAGATCACTAAAATGGTAATGAAACTACCCCTGAAACCTCTATTTAAACTGTTTGCGAGCACAATTTTTTTAATTCAAATCTTTCGTTATATTTGTTGCCGTAAACTTATAATTAAAACATTTAATTACCTATTAATAATATTATCATGAAGTCGTTAATTATCACATGGACAGACGTTTTTGAGGGTATCGGAGAATTTTTTGGTTGGATCTTTAAAGGCATGAAAGCTTTGGGTCATTTGCCAAATGTTCTTATTTCCGGCTTCGTAATTTTTTTATTGGCGTATTGGTGTTTAC
>DAISHL010000392.1:1609-2599 GCA_036822555.1 Bacteroidota bacterium
GCGCTACAAAAAAGAGGCACAACGTAATGGTACCATCGAATAATTGAAATTTTGATCTATTGCGTGCCCTTTGATCCATATCAAAGGGCATTTTTATTTTCTGAAAATCTTCTGTTTCCCTAAGTGTTTGATTATCAACTTACTGACAGCGAATCCCAAAAACATTCATAACCTACTAGAAAAGAGCTTGTTATGCATTTTTTGTTGGTATAATTAAATAATAAATGTATATTTGCATCCCTTTTTTAAAGGAATGGGCAAAACAAAGTACATAATTAGCACTGGAGGTTTGCCTGTTGGTAATCACGAATTTGAGTTTGAGGTTACCGGTAAGTTCTTTGAAGAGCAAGGTGCAGAGGATGTGAATGATGCCAATGTGAGTGTGAAGGCCACATTGCTGAAACAAAACAATGTACTTCAGCTCGATTTTGATATACAAGGTACGGTTGCTGTGAATTGCGACAGATGTTTAAAGGAATTCGATTTTCCGATCGAATGCCATGAGCACTTGATCGTAAAGTACGGTAAACCGGAAGAAAGTAATGATGAGGTGTTGATGATCCCTGAGGGAGAAACTCAGTTGAATGTGACCCAGCAAATGTTTGAGTACATTTTAACCGCAATACCTGCCAGAAGAGTACCTTGTGAAATAGATAAGAAGAAATTCAAGTGCGACCAGGAAGTGTTGCAGAAATTGAATGAAAATAGCACATCGGTTGAAAGCACCGAAGACAACCCAATATGGGAAAAACTAAATAAAATTAAGTTAAACAAGAATTAAAATTAGAAACCATGCCAAATCCAAAACGAAAATTATCGCGTTCACGAAGAAATTCACGTCGTGCTACTTACAAAGCACCTAGTATGACCATTACAAAAGATCCTGTAACCGGTGAGGCGCATTTAATGCACCGTGCATACTGGTTGGAAGGCAAACTATACTACAATTGAAAAGTAGTTATGGAATAAGCTCAAGCTTAATAACTTCAA
>DAISHL010000393.1:0-2594 GCA_036822555.1 Bacteroidota bacterium
AATTCAAGCTTATGATCACTGAATAAGTTACCGAACCATCAAAATCTTCGCATCTTAACCGGTAATATGAAATCCCACTCAATGGTTCAATATCTTCGAATTTATACATCAATTTAGCACTCGAGCTGCCTGCCGCTTTAACACTACCAATTTGAACAAAATTCACTGCCTCGG
Organism: Bacteroidota bacterium; assembly: GCA_036822555.1. GTDB lineage: Bacteria > Bacteroidota > Bacteroidia > B-17B0 > Aurantibacillaceae > Aurantibacillus. The sequence continues at coordinate 175 of DAISHL010000393.1, forward strand.
TCGATCTTTCCACAACAAATTGTTTTGTATTTGTCTCACTTACGGTAGTCCAATCCAGCTGAACTATACTTCCGTTTCTTTCTGCCTTGAATTCTATTATTTCAAGAGGTAATGGAGTAGATACGCTGTTTGTTGAAGCAACTGTAAAATACACACCTCCGGTTGTTGGGAGTGACGCTGTAAAGTAAGGCGCCGCATAGGAACCGGCAATGACACTTGCACTCGCAAATACAGTAGAGGTACTTACGAGCAAACGCAAATTGGCTCCTGTTAAAGGTGTAAATCCTGTCATGTCGAAACGAACACTCACATTATTTGCAACACCTGTGCCTGTTTTTACAAACATCCAAACTCGTCTCAAGCGCGATTGAATGCCTGAAGGAACATCTCCGAAGTCTGCTCCACCGGGATTCGGGATCACAGTACCATTGTGACCAACAGCTAAAAAAGATTGATCAGCAGTAAAATCAGAAACATTATTAATATCCAACATAGCATTACCGGTAATTGATCCTGCGTCTGCATCCGTGCTGATGTAGCGCTTCTGATTCAATCCACTTCCATCATCTCGTCCAATAACTGTGACATTGTTATGAAACGCAGCATTGGTTGGATAATCCCATGTGATTGTACCGCTTGAGGATTGAAAAGATCTTTCCTTTATCCCGGTGTTCGCATTATTTCTTAGCGTTACTCCATACTTCATCGCCAGATAAGATCTTACCCTGTGCATAGGAGTAGCCGCCAGTGGTCCGTTGACCATTATTATTTCACTGATGCTCCCGTTAAAATAGCGGCCAAATGTACCGACAGAACTTGACTTTCTGGCACCGATGGTAAGATGATCTGTATCAACAGAGTTGTTAGCCAAAGTTCGTGCTTGCCCATTCAGATCAGAGATTGTTAGCCCATTGTGCTTACCAGTGGCAGCAATAATATTTACCCTTGAACTATGGCTAAATCCCAGGTTATTGTTTGTTCCTGCGCTACCTCCATCTGAAAACGCAAGTGAATCAGACTTACCTTCAACACGTGAATTATTGGATCCTCGATAACCGAATAGAGTTCTGCCTGCTGTTCCGCCTTGATACACTTCAAAGATAGTTGCGCCACTGCCACCTGATGCAACATCTATGAATGCCTGACGAGAGTTTTCATATGCTAAATATTGAGTGGTGCCATTGAATGTAAGATAGGGGTTAAAATTCGCGATCAAATTATTGGCAGCACTCGCTAAACCTGTTCTATAAACCGGCCTGGCTGCACAAGGCGCAGTAACCGTAATGGCTGTAGACCCTAATGAATGCATGCATATACATCTGATCCGTCGGCTTGACTTATTGTTTCTGCTTTTACCCAATAGCTTAAACTTGCTGTACCAATGCCTCCAGGCGATGCTAACTTTACAATGGAAATATCATCTATGATCACTCCGCAGGTATTGGCATTACCAGGATTGCTAAACTGTAATGTATGTGTTGTGGAAGTGTTATTTGTAAAAGTAAAACACATCGGGAGAAAATTTGTAACCGTATTGGCTAAAGACAACGTGTAATCCAGAACCGTAGTTGCATCCGTGAATCTGATCCTTAAAGTTGTTGGGTTAACAGAAGGGGCGCAAGATGTTCTGTATGCATATCTGAAACAAAAGGTATAAACAGCTCCGTTTTGAAATCCATTATCTGTTTGTGTTGGTATAGAGGCATTGTCAACCTCCATCACATAATTATTACCACAAGCAGTTATATAAGACCCCTGGTAGGTTGTGCCATTCCATGGCGATTCTTGGCCATTCCAATTGGTGTTAGAGTTTGTGATCGAACCATCAATCACCAGGTTCTGCGAGATTGAACTAATACTAGCGCAAAGAAAACTGATCAGAAAACTTAATCTATTGATTTTCATGTAACTAATATACAAAAAAATCAATTATCATACTTTCGCAATTCAATGATAATGAAGGGAACTAATATTACGGTTGGTCCAAGCCATAGGATTACAGGATGAACCGGTATATGCCCACTATTATTAACCAAAAAAGCAGTGAGTGCACCAATGTAGCTTCCAAGCATGCCTCCAATATGGCCCAATAACCAATAATTTCGTTTCGTAACCTTTCCTCGTAGTCTTGTAATGGTTGAAAGATTTCTGCGAATACCAATTGAACCAAACACTAAACTTACAATGCCAGCACCGGTATTTCCTGCGGAAACGAAATAAATACCTAACGTAATAAAAGAGAGATGAACCAATCCAAAAACGATCTCGAGAAACCAGTCAAACCAAATTGGCTTTTGATCCAGATGCAGTTTTTTTAATTTGAGAGACCGCAGCGCCGTTATGCATGAATAGTCCGTAAAAAAACCAACCCAACGTAAGAACAGATTTGATTTGTAAGCAGACATGATAATAGAGCTAAA
>DAISHL010000394.1:0-2594 GCA_036822555.1 Bacteroidota bacterium
GCGCCCGTAGTAACTGATAATCTTTTTCCAAATTTCAAAAGATGCTCTGCAAAAAATGCTTAGTTATCAGTATTGTATGTGAGTTGACGGCCCCATGTTGGATCCGTTAAATTGATATCAAGATCAAAACCGGTAGTACCTTTCCCATTTTGCCTGCGATCCATTTCTCCCTTGTATGCACGAACACCCAGCGACAAAGATTGCTTCTGCCCCATCATTTGGTAGGATTGAAGGAATCTTACCTCTGCGCCAACATTCTGATAAGAATCTCTATCAACCTGGCGAGGATTGTACGATTTAAGCGTGGTATTGAATGTGTCTGCAACAGTCACAGGGGCAACAAAACCAACGCTGTTCCTTTCTGCAACAATGCCGAATACCTTGGCTGTTAAATAACTATTCTCAGAGATGATATACTCATAGTTCAACGAAGCCACATTCCATGGTACATTCATCCAATTCCTGTTCCTGTTTGATTCACGTGGACTACTGGCAAATTGCGCATCGGTTAAGCCCCCCGGCTGTTTACTGTTAAAGATCATGCGGGTATAATCGGCAGTAAGCTTCATTTTTTCTGTTAAAGAAAATGTTACGGAAGCATAACCTGAATTGATCTCATAATTGTTGTTCTTCCTCCATCCATCTGCACTGCGGTGGTGCATAAAGGCATAATATGATACTTTTTTATAGGTACCACCTATGCCGTTGTATGAATTGAACAATCCAAACTCGCCTATCGTCTGCTGAGTCTCAAAACTTACCGGCTTGAAAGTGCTTCCTTTTTTAACCACATAGTTCAGCAATCCACCAAACTGCGGACCATACTGTAAGGCTGCGGCGCCTCTCACGATCTCAATACGTTCAATGGCTTCCAAAGGTGGTGAATAATACGCCTCCGGATAACCAAACGATTCTCCGCTGATGTCTCCGCCATTCTGACGGGTATTGAATTCCCAACTTCTGTTCGGGCTCAATCCTCGGGTGGCGATCCCTACCTGAATACCGGAGCCGTCATTTTCCCAAACGGTTACACCCGGAACTTTTCCAAATACCTGGCGCGAGTTATTGATCGACAGATCCGCATCTATATTTCCTAATTTGATCACCTCATTCTTTTTACCTGAATAAATGATCCCGTTCTGTATCTCAGGCATACGGGCCACTTCATTCTTTGTTGGTTTCACGTAAATGTCGATCTCCTTGAGTTCAACAGTTTTTAAACTATCGTTCGTTTGAGCATAAGTTACAGAACCATAAAAAGACAGTACAGTACACGCTATAAATTGATAAATCTTTAATTTGGGCATCATTGTGATTTTGCGCTACAAAGATGATTTTAATGGAGGTGCTGAACAATACCTAAAAAGTGGTATAATGAAAAAAAGCCCGTAATATCTTCAACGGAAAGAGGTATGGTCAATGGTCAGAAAGCCTTATCTTTATCCTTATAAAATCAGAGGTATCCGTATTGCCATTCTCATACTAGCCCATAAAAATGCCTCACAACTTGAGCGCCTGATCGATCATTTGCATTCGCACTTTGATGTATATGTGCATATCGATAAAAAATCCACCCTTAGTTTAACCACATCCAAAGCAGTGTTCGTTAAAAACAGAAGAGTGTATTGGGGTAGTTACAAGCAGATACTGGCTACCCTGGAATTGTTTAAAACAGCACATCAAAAAAAATACGATCGCTACCTGCTCATCAGTGGACAGGATATACCAATAAAGACCAACCAAGAGATCATAGAGTTCTTTAAAAACAACAGCAGCAAACAATTCCTTGAATTCAATGCGCTTCCTATTCATTGGTGGAGCTCAGAAGGTGGACTAGAACGATTAAAACATTATTACCTGAAATCTGCTCACCCATTTTTGCAGAAGGTGTCGGCGCGACTGGTTCACTGGCAGAAAAAATTCAAGCTATTTCCACGCAAAATAGAGATGAACTATTTCGGCGGTGGCAACTGGATGGACCTCAATAACGCTGCGGTTGAATACATCCTGAATTACGTTAATTCACATCCTTCCTATTTAAGGCGCTTCAGGTACACGCATTGTGCCGATGAGATCTTCTTTCAAACGATCCTGTTGAACTCCGATCTTTCGAATACATGTGAGAATAAGATCCTGAGATACTTCAACTGGAGTAAAGGGCCTGAATACCCCAGAACACTGCGTAAGGATGACCTGGAAGATATTCTAAGGTCAGATGCATTGTTCGCCAGAAAATTTGATGAAACGGTGGATGCGGAGATCATCTCAACCATTTATGCAAAAATAAAATCTTAGATCAATAACTGGCAAAATCCCAAGCAGAACGGTAAAACCCTTTGCTCTCACAGTACTCAATAAAATTCTTATAGAAAACATTGTTGCCAATGGTGGCACTATCACCAATAACAACCAATTTCTTTCTTGCTCTGGTGAGCGCCACATTCATTCGTCGCAGATCATTTAAAAACCCTATTTCCTGTTCGTCATTGCTGCGCACCAAGCTTATATAGATCACATCCCTTTCTTCTCCCTGAAAGCCATCTACGGTCATGATCTGAAAATGATCTACATTTCCAAGATTCAACGCATATTAT
>DAISHL010000395.1:0-2588 GCA_036822555.1 Bacteroidota bacterium
AAAAAATACCACTCCATTCTTAGATATAAAAACAAGGCCACAACAAACAGAACAAAAAAAGGACCGTTCATGAGGCCGATCTTGGATGCTGTGATCCCTAACAAAGTAAGTGTGATCAACAATAGTTTAACCGAAGTGTCGCTGTTTAGTTTTTGCTTCAATTTGCGGCTTATAAGGGGCGAAGAGAGCTCATTCTTTTCACGAAACATGTACTCACGGATATCGAGCATTGTTTTGTTGCCTGCATTCACCTGATTCAGAAGTATGGCAGTGTTGTAATACAAGTGCGGATACTGTTGTTTGATCTGCAGAGGTGACTCAAAGTAATGCTCAAAACAAACACTGATGAACTCATTCATGTTGGCGCCACCGTATTGTCTGAAGATCGTTTTCTTTCCTTGACGTATGTCATTAAATGCCTCGTACGCCGAATACAGCCATTTGATGAAAAAATATTTGATGTAATAATCCTGGGCGTTTCCTCTAATACTATTGAATCTTAGTGCATGAGTGAATTCGTGTATGCCTAAATTGATGTTGTCGTAAGGGTCTTTGTATCCATTGATAAAGCTAAGCCAGCTGAAATGAATATACCCTTGCAGATTGGTCTCTCCTTTGTATTGTAAATTTGTGTGTTTGTTTGTATAGATGCGAGGATGGATGATGATCTCAAGAAAATAATCATAGTCCCAGGTCTCAAGGCCCAGTGTTAACTGAACTGCACTTGCTGCCACAATGGCTTTTACCTTATTGTTCACCACAAAACCATCGGCCCCTGAGATCACTTTTGAATCAATAAACGCCAGCGACCGTTCAACAAATCGTTTTTGGTAAAAGGACGACAGTGTATTGTAATACCCGAAATACCCTGTGTAAAAGGTGTGTAACTCGCTTTCATTAAGACGTATATCCATAGTGTATTCAAAAAATAAATTTAAAAATTTATTTGAATAATGCAGGAAAAACCTATCTTTGTTATCCTTAAAAATTTAAGAACATGATTGATCTAACAGGATACATCTCAATTACCGGACAACCGGGTTTATACAAGATCGTTGCTCAAAGCAAGAACGGTATTATTGTGGAAGGATTAAGCGACAAGAAGCGTGTGAACGTTTATGCGACAACAAAGGTATCTACCTTAAGCGATATCAGCATGTTCACTACAGGTGATGATAAACCATTGAATGAGATCATGACCAGTATTTTTGAAAAGGAAAAAGGTGGTGCTGCCGTTGATCACAAAGCCGATGATAAGTCCATTGAAAAATACTTTGCTGAGATATTGCCTGACTATGATAAGGACAGAGTGTATGTAAGCAACATGCGTAAGTTATTCAGCTGGTATAACATCCTTCAGTCTACAGGAAACCTTAAGACCGAAGGTGAAAACAAAGAAGGTGATGATAAGGCAAAGGCTGTTAAAGCAGTTGCAGACAAAGCAAAGCCGGCTAAAAAAGCTGTTGCAAAAGAAACAGGAAAAACTAAAGCTGTTGCGGGCGTAAAAAAGACGGCGGGTGTTAGAAAGACCGGTTCTGCCTAATTTATTTCAGATCATATTGAAAAAGAAAAGCGACCCAACAGGTCGCTTTTTTATTTGTTCAAAAACTGTTCTACAACGCTCTCGGCCTTTTCAAAGGCTTCTTCCAATACCTCATTTAAAATGAAGCAATCGAACAATTCGGCTGTTTTCAATTCTTTTTCTGCTTTGGCTACACGCCTTGCAATGCTTTCCGGGCTATCGGTGCTTCTTGAACGCAACCTTTCTTCGAGGATCTTAATGCTTGGCGGCATCACAAATACACTTAGGGCCTTGTCTTTGAATTGGTTTTTTAAGTTCAAGCCGCCCTCCACATCAATATCAAAGATCACAGCCTTGCCCTTTGCCCAAATTCGTTCAACCTCACTGCGCAATGTGCCGTAATATGCGCCGGCATACACTTCTTCCCACTCCAGAAATTCGTTGTTGGCGATCTTTTGTTTGAACTCTTCGTGTGTAAAGTAATAGTAATCCTTTCCGTTCTCTTCTACCCCACGTTTTTGGCGACTGGTGGCAGAAATAGAGAACTCTATGCGGTGTGGGAATTTACTTAGCAAATGCCTTACAATGGTTGTTTTACCTGAACCAGAAGGCGCTGAAAAAATGATGAGTTTGCCGGATTCCATGAACAAAGATAGGAATTTAAAAGTGCATTACAAGATGAATATTGCAGCAATGATCATGATGATGATAATGGCCACATATTGCCAAACATCCACAAAATACGGATAGAGTTTTTTCCAGCTATTGTCCTTTTCCTCCATTATTCAACTATGATCTTATACTTGCTCTTGTGTTTTGTTCCACACTCAGAGCGTATGCGTTCGGCAAAAAAAGCTGTACCCGGTCTCAAATAACCATCCTTAAGCCATGCCGGCAATGTGCCATCCGGATTTGTTGCTGATTTCTCACTTCCTTTTATTACCACAAAAACCTCCCATGACAATACTTAACAATCTGCAGGAAAATCTTTAATTACATCGGATAAAAATTTAGCTTCATTGATAACTTCGTGTTTTACCTTGATCTCCGTGTGACTACCTTTCTT
>DAISHL010000396.1:0-2581 GCA_036822555.1 Bacteroidota bacterium
ACGATCTCTAGCAAGCATAAGAAGTAATGTTAGGAAGTTGAGAATAAAGCATTATTTGTTCGGAGCTGCTTATAGAGACTACAAGGAAGACATCACAATTAAAATAGCGAGACAGACAAAACCAAGGATTGTCTTTGATGCCTATGCAGGCGCGGGACATCAAACCTTTAAGTGGATTGAAGTAGCAGACCAAGTTTTTGCTTCTGAGATAATGAGAACAAAATTGTCGCAGTTTGAAAAAACGGCAAAAAAAAATGGTTTTGTTCGTAAAGATAAAGGAGACAACAACTGGAAATTATACACAAAGAAAGCTAAAAATATCTACCTTTTTCTTGGTGACGCAATTGATGCGGCTGCGGAATTAAAAGTGAATAGCGTCAATATTGATTTAATCGATTTGGACACTTGCGGTTCAACACTTCCTGCTTTACCTACATTTCTCATTTTGCTCCGACCAAAGCACGTTCTAATTACCCACGGGGAATTCCATTCTATGCGATTTAAGCGAGATGATGTTTTAAGAAGAATATTTATGCACAGAGATATAGCTTCAAATCCTTTTCCGCTAAATGTTGAGGAAATGAGTGATGAACTTGATCGAGCGGTAAAAATTGCAGGACTAAGAGCACATAATGAAACAGTCGATTCGTTTTGGTTAAAACTAGGACAAGAGTGTTGGCTTGGAGGAAAATTTCATGGAATGCTAAGACGACATTATAAAGTAGAACGACCAATCGCGACAGCCGACTGTATAAACGAGATATCAAATTAAATTTAGAAATGGCACTACCTGTAAATATAGAAGACTTAATAAACGCTCGAACAGTAGAATCCGTCAGAATAGAGTTCAAAAAGGGGTGGAATCCACATGGCGTTCTGAAAACCATTTGTGCTTTCACTAATGATATCGATGAATTAGGAGGTGGATACATCGTAATTGGAATTGAAGAACAGGACGGCACCCCGATACTTCCTCCATTTGGAATTGAACAAAAGGACATAGATGGTATTCAAAAGGAGTTTTTTAAGTTATGCCAAGACAATATCAGTCCACACGTTTTTCCTCCAATTGAGGTAATTGAATTTCAAGGTAAATTCATCGCTGTTATTTGGATAACAACAGGTGAGCAACGTCCATACTCAGCATCGAACTCTCTAGCTAAAGCTGCAAAAATGGTAATGTATGTTCGTCACGGAAGCATCACAAAAGAAGCGGATGAAAACCAAGAAAGGCAACTCCGGGAACTAGCAGCCTACAAACACTTCGATGATAGAATGAATGTGAAAGCTGGCATTGATGATCTAGACCTTGGTTTGATCCAATCATACTTACAAGAGATTAAAAGTGACTTGTATTCTGAATCTTTGAAACTACCTCTAAAAGAGATCGCATCTAAAATGCAAATTTCAAGAGGTCCAAAGGAGAATGTTAAGCCGTTGAATGTTGGTCTCCTAATGTTTTCAAAGGAACCTCATAAATTCTTTCCGGGCTGCAAGACGAATTTAATCGAGTTCGAGGACGAAGCCGGAATAAAGTATTCAGAGAAAGTATTTGTTGGCCCCGTTCATAATCAAATAAGGGATATCATGAATTACTTAAACAGCAATACAATTAAGAGGTATGTGAAAAAGTCACCAACTAAGGCTGAGTCAGATATATTTTTCAACTACCCGTATCAAGCGTTGGAGGAAGTGATAGTAAATGCAATGTACCACCGGAGCTTTGAAGAGCCTAGGCCAAATGAGATTCGAATCTACAAGACGTTCAAAAAAGGAGCTGACAAAAGCCAAGACTTGAGACGAATTGAAGTCCGAAGTTATCCGGGTCCACTCCCGCCAATTGACAATAATGCCCTTCAACAACAAAAATTTACATCTAGAAACTATAGGAATATCAAGCTTGGTGACTGGCTAAAAAATATTCGTTTAGCAGAGAAGTATGCAACAGGAATTCCAACGGTCTTTGAATCATTATCAGAAAACGGATCTCCTAAACCATTCTTTTGGACAGATGATACAAAATCTGAATTTTTAGTCGTAATCAAAATCCACGAAGACACTCCGTATAATGGCAGTTCAGACATATTGGAAATCGAAAGTATTTCATTGACAAACAAACAACAGCAAATACTTGAAATGTTAAAAGGCGAACCAATTGAAAGAACATTGGTGGAAAAAAAATTCGAAGATGACATTAGTAAAGATGTTGCGTTTTTAGAATCAAAGGGACTTCTTGGAATTAAACCTCTAGGGGGAACTTCTGTTTTATTTATCACTTCAAAGGGTATTGATTCACTCAAGGTATCCTTCTGATACGCCTCCATATTTCGCACACACATTGCCTGGCCGCACATGCAACCCATATCCAAAGCCAGTCAATAAGTGTGCTTAGTTTTGTGTAAGTGGACAAAGTAATAAGTGAAAAATGCCCCACCGCACGACTGAATAATTAAGAGAAGTGTAATATTAACGGGTGACGAAAGACATGGCTACGAATGAAGTTTAGAGAAGGGCCCTACAGCTACCAACAAAATGTTTATGCAATGTGGGGGTTTGGTGTTAAATTAAAGTTTATGTTTCA
>DAISHL010000397.1:0-2580 GCA_036822555.1 Bacteroidota bacterium
CATAGGTGCCCGGTACCATGGCATGATAACAAAATTTGATCGCGGTCTTTTCGATCTTTGGGGGTGTTAATTCAACTAACACTTTATCTTCAACAACTTTATTCAAGTCAATTTTATAAACGTAATCGTTTTGCGCGAAAGCAATTTCACCTAAACAAATGGATGCAAGTAAACTTGCTTTATATAGAATTTTAAACATACTCCTTACTTAATTATTAGAGAGAAATTGCGCCAACGGTATTTGAACAAGAACACAACAAATACAGCAACAATGGTACATATGGCCAACACCAATTCAGCTCCGGCATCTTCTGCCGTGGTGTAAAAAATTGCATCGGTCTTTAATACTGAATGATCTGAAGTAACCATAAGTGCAGAAATAAGGTTATTGGATAAGTGAATTCCGTAAGCCAGTTCCAAACCTTCACTTAATAAGGTGATTGCACTGAGGAATACGGCAAACACAAAATAATACGTGAACATCAAGGCCGGACCATACGCTCCTGTTTCAGGGTTTGACATGTGGGCAGACGCAAAAAAGAAGGATGTGATGATCAATGGTATGATGCCGTTACGAAACACCTGTGATAAACCCTGTAACATGTACCCTCTGAAAAACACCTCTTCTGTTAGTGTTTGAATAGGCAGGAATACAATGCATACCAGAAACAATTGAAAAAACTTTGTAGCATCAAACTGAAGTTTCAGATCGCCAGGAGATGAAAAATATGTGACTAACATTGAAATGACCAGTATGGATGCCCACAACATGAATGCAAAGAAGAATTTGGAATAACGGAATTTCTCGAATCCGGTTACAACGCTGATGAATCTTTTTCTATGTATCAGCTTAACCGCAAGGAAAAGACCGATGAAGGCTGCAACGAACAAACCGAACTGCACCATTAAAATGATATTCTTGTTGATGCCTAATCGAACAGGATCAAATACCACATATTGGTTTCTGGCCAGTTCATCTGCTGTTACGCCTGCTTCAAGGGCAAAAGCCACCAAAGGCATGATCAACAGACCGCCAATGATCAAATATGAGAATACCACAGCCATTATACCCAATAGGTACATCCATGGTTTATTACCCCCCTCAACTACACCTGCATTTAAAAAAAGATTTTCAAATGGCAACTTCTTTGGTTCTGGTTGGCTGACGTCGCTATCTAAATTATCCATATATTTGAGAACTATAAATATATCTAATTTAAACTATAAAACCGTGCCAAACATGAAGTCAATTTTACCTTTTAGCATTATTTTAGTGTTTTTAGCTTCCTGCGGTGAGCCAAAATTAAAGCTTGCCGGAACCAGCGAAGTTCTTGGTGAAAAGCTATGCTTTGACCCAATCTTATCAAGGGACAGCACCATCAGTTGTGCCAGTTGCCATAAACCAGAATTTGCATTTGCCGACAATTCACCTACAAGTAAAGGGGTTTTGGGAAGAAAAGGCGACAGAAACACCCCTTCGTGTATGAACATGACCGACAGGAACTTTTATTTCTGGGATGGAAGAGCTGAAACATTGGAACAAAAGGCCTTAGGACCTATTGAAAACACTGTTGAAATGGATCTGCCATTAACGATTGCCGTTAGAAAATTAATGATGAATAGCTATTACTATCAATCGTTCGTTAACGTTTACGGTAAAAAACCAAGTAAAGAACTCATTGCTCAGGCATTGGCTGATTATCAGAGAACTCTTGAAACAAGCAATACTCCTTTTGACCGCTATTTACAGGGAAAAGACACCAACGCTATCTCTGTGAGTGCCAAGCGTGGTCTGGAGTTATTCAACGGAAAGGCCAACTGTTTCGATTGCCATTTTGGCCCTGATTTTACCGGTAACGACCAATTCAGAAACCTAGGGTTGTACAATGGTAAAGACCTTAATGACAAAGGAAGATACAATGTCACCAAAAAAGAAAGTGATCTTGGAAAATTCAAGGTTCCTGGTTTGAGGAACATTGTCATGACAGCCCCTTATATGCACAATGGCATGCACAAGACCTTACGCGAAGTTATTGAATATTACAACGAACCTGATAAATTCGTGAACAACAGCATCAACAGAGATACATTACTGAACAAGCCTTTGGGGTTAACAGAGCAGGAAAAACAAGACCTGGAGAACTTCATGTTAACATTAACCGACGATCGATTTGTAAAAAAGGATGAACAAACTAAAAAATAAAAAAGAGGAGCAAATGCTCCTCTTTTTTTATGTCAGTACTTCTCGAGTTTTTCCTCAAAATGCAGATCTCGATTGGCGGCATGGATCTTAATATTGATCAGAATATCGCTGCATCTTTTTAAACTCAGTTGCCTGATTTCCTCTATCAGTGCATACACTGCAGCAGGTTCTCCTTCAACAACTGTTTCAAAGGGGCAAACTTTATACGCCAATCCTGATCTTTGTATACTTGATATGGCTTCATCAATGATCTGGTATTTTTCTGCATCATTGCCAAATGGCAATAACTGTATGGCGGCATTGATCAACATATGATTATAGTTTTAATTCAGACAATTTTCTGTTCATTGATTCTACCAGACTTGTGAGAGGTTTCT
>DAISHL010000398.1:0-2563 GCA_036822555.1 Bacteroidota bacterium
GATCATGTTCCCAACATTTTCACCTGATGGCAGAAAAATAGCTTTTGTGCGTGAGAATAATCTATATATCAAGGATCTCTTATCTAATAAGGAGTATGCAGTTACAAATGATGGCGCAATGAACAAGATCAAGAATGGTTGGGGTGATTGGGTGTATGAAGAAGAATTCAGTAAGGCCGATTATTTTACCTGGAGTGCAAATTCGCAGTATTTGGCTTTTGTGAAGTTCGACGAGACCAATGTAAAGGATTTCAATATGGACATGTACAGGGGTGAGCTGTATCCGGAAAAATATACCTTCAAGTATCCAAAAGCAGGTGAAGATAACTCTATCGTGTCTGTTCACATCTATGATGTGAATTCATTCACTGCAAAAAGGATCGTTACTGCAGACATTGGTGACGAAAAGGATATTTATATTCCACGCATTCAATTCACTAATGATAATTCTGTTCTTTCTGTTCAACGTTTGAATAGATTACAAAATAAGCTTGAACTTTTGTTTGTCAATGCCTCAACAGGTCAATCAAAAGTTGTATATAGCGATGAAGCCAAGACCTATGTGGATATTACAGATGATCTAACGTTCATTTCAAACAAAGGATTCATTATCTCCAGTGAGCGTGATGAGTACAATCACCTGTATTTTTATGATCTGAATGGAAAGCTTGTCAATCAAATCACTAAAGGGAATTGGGACGTGATCGCATTTAAGGGGTATGATGAAAAAACAAATACCCTGTATTATATTTCTACAGAGAATGGGGCCATCAATCTTGATCTGTATTCCGTTAAATTGGATGGAAAGAACAAGAAACGCATGTCAACCCAGGATGGTTTCAATGAAGCTGAGTTTACAACTGGCTTAAAATATTATATCTCTTCATACAGTAATGCGAACACACCTCCGGTATATGAATTGAGAGATGCGAATGGAGCTCTCATTAAAACACTTGAAAGCAATTTAGAACTCAAGGAAAAACTGAAGGGCTACTCGCTTGCTAAAAAAGAATTCTTTAAAGTGAAGAATACCGAAGGAATTGAATTGAACGGATGGATGATGAAACCTGCGAATTTTGATGATTCGCGAAAGTATCCAGTATACATGTATGCGTATAATGGACCCGGCTCCAATGAATGTAATAACAGCTGGGAAGGATTTGAATTCATGTGGCATCAATTGCTTTGCCAGGAAGGGTATATTGTGGTGTGTGTTGATGGAAGAGGTACCTTGGGAAGAGGTCGCCAGTTCAAACACAGTACTTATATGCAATTAGGAAAATTGGAAACAGAAGATCAGATTGATGTTGCAAAGTATCTTGGAACGTTGAATTATGTTGATAGATCAAGGATAGGTTTTCAAGGATGGAGCTATGGAGGCTATATGGCAAGTTTAATGATCACCAAAGGAGCAGACTATATAAAATCTGCCATTGCAGTTGCACCGGTAACAAATTGGAAATGGTACGATAATATTTATACTGAGCGTTTCATGCGTAAGCCAAAGGATAACAAGAAAGGATATGAAGATAATTCGCCTGTGAATTTTGTAAAAAAGATCAAAGGCAATTTTCTCCTGATACATGGTAGTGCCGATGATAACGTTCATGTGCAGAATAGCATGGAAATGGCAAAAGCCTTGGTAAATAATAATATTCCGTTTGACTTCATGATCTATCCGAATAAAAATCATGGAATTGGAGGAGGCTTCACTCGTTACCACGTATTCAATAAGATTTTAACCTTTGTAAAGGAAAAACTATAATCAAAAGAGATCTTGGCTAAGAAAAAGCTTGTCATATTCAGTGGGGCCGGAATGAGTGCTGAAAGCGGGATTAAAACATTCCGTGACAGTGGTGGATTATGGGAAGAACATAAGATTGAAGAAGTTGCTACTCCGGAAGCGTGGGATAAGAACATGGCGCTTGTCACTGAATTTTACAACCAACGTCGTAAGCAAGTGATGGAAGCAAAGCCAAATGAAGCGAATAAGATCATTGCAGACCTGCAGGATCAGTTCGATGTTACAGTGATCACTCAAAATGTAGATAATTTACACGAGCGAGCCGGCAGCAAGAAGGTGATTCATTTGCACGGCGAGATCATGAAAGTTCGTAGTACCATTAACCCATCCTTGATCTATGAATTGGATAAATGGGAAGTAAAGATCGGTGACACATGCGAACTTGGTTCTCAATTGAGGCCACATATAGTTTGGTTTGGTGAATTGGTGCCCATGATGGAACCTGCTATTGAGCTTGTAGGTGAAGCAGAACTGCTAACCGTTATTGGCACATCCTTGAATGTTTATCCTGCAGCCGGGTTAATAAACTATGCTCCGGAATCCATACTTAAATGGTTGGTTGATCCGGGTGACTTCAATCTTGAACATATCCAAAACCTGGTTCATATAAAAGCTACTGCAGTCAATGGCATGAAAGAATTAAAGGAGATCCTTAAGAAACTTAAATAAAAAGCCCCAATTGCTTGGGGCTTATTTTATTGTGGTTTGTAGTATTTTTTGGCTTCAGGCTTAAAGGCGTTTAGGCCTCTTATTCGTGTT
>DAISHL010000399.1:0-2561 GCA_036822555.1 Bacteroidota bacterium
TTCTATTTGAATGAGGAATACAAGTCCATGAAATCGAAGCGCAAAGACATGGAAAAGGAGAGGATCAAGAACAACTTGCCGGTTTACTACCCGAGCGCAGATAGTATCAGGATGGAAGATAATGAAATTGCGCCTCTTGTCTATGTTGTGATCACTGATGAACAAAATAGTGAGATCAGAAAAATAAAGGTCAATTACACAAAAGGAATGCAGCAGGTGATCTGGGATGGCAGACATGAGCTGACCATTCCTGTGAATTTCAATACACCTGACTACGATAATCCTTACTACGAAGCGGATAAAGGAGCTCCGGCTGTACCTGGCAAATATTTTGCACAAGTGATCAAACTTCAGGGTGGTATTGCCACCGCCTTAACTGAAAAGCAATCTTTACAGATACAGTCATTGAATCAATATGCCATCCCTCCACAAGATAAGCAAAAGCAAAATGCTTTGAACAAAGAGATTGCTGAATTCAGGAGAGTAGTGTTAGGCTCGGTTGATTATTTGAATCATTTAAAGAACAGGGTAAAGTATTTGAAGGAAGGAATGAGTCAAACGTCAACAGCTTCTGCATCTATTCTAAAGGATATTGAATCTTTTGAAGCACAAACAAAAGAGCTTGAATTAAAGCTTCATGGCGATGGAAGCTTGGCAAGAAGGGAGTTTGAAACTACCCCGGGATTTGTAAGTGATATTGAGTCTGTGGTATACAACACCTGGGGTCAATCTTATGGCAGTACTGGAACCATTCAAACAAAATTCACGGAATTGAAGGGATTATTTGCAGTTCATTATACGAAGATCAAAGAACTGAAAGGAATTGTTGAGCAAATTGAAACAAAGGCTGAAACATCAAAAATGCCTGCTACCTATGGCAGATTGCCGGAATGGAAATAGATCAAACTAAAAAGGCCCCGAATCTTCGGGGCCTTTTTTATGCTCTTTCAATTACTACCGCATTGCCTTGTCCTACCCCTATACACATAGTGGCAAGTGCATAGCGTTTTCCGGTAAGCTGAAGTTGAATGGCCGCGGAATTTAAGATACGCGCTCCACTCATGCCCAAAGGATGACCTAAAGCAATAGCACCTCCGTTAGGATTCAAGCGTTCATCGGTATCCGATAATCCCCATGCACGTGTGCAAGCCAATGCCTGCGCAGCGAAGGCTTCGTTTAATTCGATCACATCAATGTCCTTGAAACTTAGACCAGCCCTTTGCAAGGCTTTGTTAGCTGCTTCCACAGGCCCAATTCCCATGATCCTGGGTTCTACACCAACAACAGCACTAGAAACAATTCTCGCCAGAGGTTTCAGGTTATTGGTTTTAACAAAGTGTTCGCTGCCCAATAATAAAGCTGCAGCACCATCATTCAATCCACTGGCATTACCTGCAGTTACAGTTCCGTCCTTTTTGAAGGAAGGCTTTAATCCAGAGAGCCCTTCCAATGTTGTTTTAGGTTTTACAAACTCATCTTTCCCGAACACCAATGGCTCGCCCTTTTTTTGTGGAATATTCAACGCAGCAATTTCTTTTTCAAATCTACCGCTCTCTTGAGATCTGGCGGCTTTTTGCTGACTCCATAAAGCAAACTTATCTTGATCTTCTTTATTGATCTTGTATTTTTCTGCAACATTCTCAGCAGTTTCACCCATGGCGTCAACACCATACTGTTCCTTCATTTTCGGATTGATAAAACGCCATCCAAAGCTGGTATCAAACAGTTGTTGGTCTCTGCCAAACGGCGTAGATGCTTTACTTAGCACCCATGGACCTCGTGTCATGTTCTCAACTCCACCTGCTACCATCAAATGCTCATCTCCCACCATTATAGCTCTTGCAGCATCAATGGCTGCGCTGAGTCCCGATGCGCATAAACGGTTAACTGTTACGCCAGGAACTGTTATCGGATATCCGGCAAGCAACAAAGCCATACGTGCCACATTGCGATTGTCTTCACCGGCTTGATTTGCACACCCCATGATAACATCACCGATCAAAGAAGGATCAATGGATTTGTTTCTGTTTAGTAATTCTTTCAAAACAAATGCTGCCAAATCATCTGTTCTCACTGAAGATAAAGTACCTCCAAAATTTCCGATGGCCGTTCTAACGCCATCAATTATATAAGCTTGTTGCATAAATGTTAAATATAAGTAGGCATAAAAGTAATTATTATAATCGTTTTAGTCATATGAAATTTTGGTTTATCTTTACTAGTAAATCATTTTTAAAATGAAAAAAATAGCATTTTTAGCGTTCCTCTTTGTTTGCACAATATTAAATGCACAACAGGTTCCGCCTGCAAAGATCAATTACCAAGGTGTTGCCAGAAATCTTAATGGACAGCCTATTACAGGGGTTCTTGGAATTGAAGTTTTGATACGATCAGGCAGTACTGCTGGAACAGTTGTATATAGAGAAACACATTCTGTATTAACGAATCAATTTGGTATCTATAATATTGTCATTGGAAGCGTTAACACAAATTCCTTCGCAACGATCCAGTGGGGCACAGGACCACATTTTTTAGAGGTTGGTATTGATCCAACAGGCGGC
>DAISHL010000400.1:0-2542 GCA_036822555.1 Bacteroidota bacterium
CCGCAGAATTTCGACTCCCCAAGTCCGTGAAGTTGGATTTAATTGATCTAATAAGCTTTTGTCCATATCTGCCCTAGACATATTAGCTTCCTCTACAGTTTTCTGGGCTAAAACTTCCCGCACTGTAGTTGTAGCTAAATATGAAAGTGCCTGTTGCAAATCATCAACTGCATAAAAGCTGTTTTCCATCTCGACAATGCGCCAGTAAACGACTGCATCTATTTCCATGTAAATACCATCTTTAGTAATGACATTCTGGGGCTTAACATCTAAAATCTGTTCCCTGGTGGTATCTTCCATAACAATTTGATCAAGAAAGGGAACAATGAAATTAAGTCCTGGTTTCAGTTTTCGATGGTATTTTCCCAAGCGTTCAACTAGAGCTTCATTACCTTGATTAACCAGTTTTGCAGATCCTAAAGCATAACCTATGAGTGCTAAAACTATAGCAATAATTGGCTCCATATATACTCCTATTTAGGGGTGGAGAGAATTGAGTATAATACTGTATGGCAAGGAGGCAGGAGTCGTAGGGGCGAAGTAGGGGCGAAGTAGGGGCGAAGCATTCGGAAAATAGCTTTGGAGAAAAATTAATAATTGTTCGCCCGAATGCTTCGCCCTTACAGGAAAATAGCTTTGGAGAAAAATTAATAATTGTTCGCCCGAATGCTGATGCTTCTAGCACGCTTCGCGAACGCCCGTACAGGAGTCAGGAGTCAGAATATTTGTTTGTAGCAAGAAACCTCCAGAATCAAGTTTTTTTCTCAACAACCAATAACTCGAAAACTCTCATTTGTTCTGAATCTTGTATTATGTATCCTCAATCCTTACACAGCATGATATTTTACAATAATTATCCTATATGTGGTTCATTTCCCAAATCCGAACCGGGGACGAATCCCATAATTCCGATACCGGAAATAATCCCGCAAAATCCGGTCATGATCAAAACATAAGTTAACCGGTACACACCAAGGCTCAAAAATACCCACACCCTTAGCATCATCACCCGCTACAGGTTCACCCGTTGCATTTGCCAAAAACACAATACTAATTGTATGTTGACGAGGATCACGACTAGGATCAGAATAAACCAAAAACTGTTCAATTAACTCTATTTTTAAACCTATTTCTTCCTCAGCTTCCCTGCGTGCTGCCACTTCCACAGGTTCACCATAATCTACAAACCCTCCGGGAATAGCCCATCCTAAAGGTTCATTATGTCTTTCAATCAGAATGATCGGGCGATGAGGTCGATCAATTAATTCAATAATAATATCAACGGTAGGAGCAGGATTTCTGTAAGTCATTGTCAATTTTTAAGTAGCTTCATCTAATATGAACTACCCCAGCCTCAACGATGTCGGCTAGGGTTTATACATCCCCAGCAGTACGTTTATTGAGATGCTTAGGATTGAATTTCATCTTTTTTTTGCCGTTTTTGTCTCAGAAAGGCACTCATTTTTTTGTCTTCATTTTGGATGTGATGAATCAGCCAATCTGTCAAAAAATGGGATACGCTAATAGTAACTTGGGAGCTATCTTGTGTATTTATTTTTTGATTAAATACTGTCACCTTTTCCCTCAGAAGTTCATGTTTGGCTTTATGTTCGGTGTAGCCAGGATAGTCATTTTTTAGCATTACTTCTTCTTCGGTTTCAAAATGAATAGTTGTGTAGATTTTCAGAATCTCTAAGGTTTTTTCTAGTAATTCAGATCCTCTTCCTGCCAGCATGGCACTGTTGAGGGCATTAATAGCATGAAACAGACTTTGATGTTGATTATCAATCAGAATATAACCTGTTTCATACTCAGGTCGCCATTGGGCAATCTCTATCTGAGAATTACTAGAAGCAAAGGATGAGATATCTTGAGATTGGGACTTGCTCAAATGACTATGAAGACAATAATTAATCATCTTCACGTCTTCATTTTGAATGTGATGAATTAACCAATCAGTTAAAAAGTGAGAAATTGTATTCGTTAACTTGGATAAGTCATACTCATTTTCTCTCTCAAAGCTTAAAACCCTGGCTTTTAGTGCTTCATGCTTCATCCTATGTTCTGTATAACCCGGATATTCATGGTCTATCATGAATTGTTCTTCAGTGCTAAAATGAATTGTTGTGTAATCTTTTAAACTCTGAATGGTTTGTTTGATTAAGGATTGGCCTTGTCCCTCCAACATAGCATTATTTAGCGCATTAATTGTACTTAATAAGCTTTTATGTTGCTCATCAATGATGACATTGCCTGTTTCATACTCAGGTCGCCATTGTGCGATTTTAATACTCATATATGAATCCTCAATAAAGAATAAATTGTAACTGCTTAGACAGAAACTTAAATTGAGAGATATTTGCTTGATCAAGCTTGCACGAAAAATATTTGTTTTTACTTGCAGTTCTCCTGTTTATTTTATACTGGAATTGATATGTAGGGGTTGCTGAGAAAGTCTTTCCGTGAGGGCATAGGAGTCAGGAGTCTGGAGTCAGGAGTCAGGAGGAGATTTGAAAATTTCTTTGCCATCTCTTGAAATCCC
>DAISHL010000401.1:0-2529 GCA_036822555.1 Bacteroidota bacterium
GTAGTAAGCTTCCTTTCATGGTTTGTTCATGTCTCTCCAGTTATAATCTTCAGCCTCCTCATACTCATAGATAGAATAATAATCATCATAGTAATACCCATAGAAAGAAACAGAGCCATCATCTTCTTCTTGCTGTATTTCTTCCATTTCAAATTTTTCATCGTCGCTATTGCCTAAGCACGGATAGGTGGAATAGGATTTGCGGAAACTCAGGTAAACACGGTAAATGGCGCCCGGTGCAGATTTGATCAAACTGCCAAGGTCGAGCGAGAATTTATTCCACACACCATAATCAGCTTGATTGGTAAGGCCAAGGTTGATGCGTTTTTCAACTACTTTTTTTCCAACCTGGGCAATATTGCTGCCACCATCCATGTCGTTGTTCTGAAGGAATTGCAGAACATTATTCTCATAGATCTTAATGATCTTAACGTCAACTGCTTTTAAATTCACGCTTTCAAATGGTAAGCTTAAATTATTTGTAGATGGAAGTATGTTACCGTTGCCTGAGAATTTTACGGCTGGTTTTACCTCATTAAATACGATGTTATGTTCAGAAGATTCATTCAATCGCTGACCTTTGGTATCTCTGATGCCACTGTTTATTTTAAGCACATAAGAACCGGCCTTCAACTCATTGGGGTAAATGAATACCTGGTTGTTTCTGATGTTGAATTTTAGATCTTTAAAGTTGCCAAGCTCAATAAGGCCTTCAAGGGTTTGAGATTGATCAATAGGATTGGAGAAGGAGAGTAGGACATATTGTTCGTTGTCACTTACAACAGAGGTGTTCAGTAATTTTAATTCACCTTTTTTAGGGATCATCAATTCTTTGCTTGATGAATATTCAAGCTCCAATGGCTTACCATTGCATTGAAGTGAAAGTTTTTCTTCGCCTGAGTTTGGACGCTCAATGCTGTCGATCAGAAACTTGTGAAGTGTTCCTTTTTCATCGTGTTGCCATTTAACGTGTAGTTTTTTTGAACCTTGTTTTGTTTCTAGTGTTTGCTCAATGGCTTCGCTGGCAGCATGATCAGCCGTTGATACGTTCCCCGTTACACTGTTATAGTCAAATTCATTGTAGTTTTAGGACTTTAGATCATTCACAGAGAATTGAATGGATTGCTGGATGGCCTTGAATTGAAACTCAAAATCTTGTAGTTCTTTTTTTACATCAACTAGTTCATTTAAGTGAAATGTGGCCTTGTATAGTTGCCCTGGCTTCAGCCTGTCTTTTGGTTTAAACTCGAGTGTTTGTCCGTCCTTCCATACGGTTTCCCCTTCAATGGCCGGGTCAAATGAAAAATAGTCCTCCTTTAAAGGGGTGTTCAGTTGTGTGTTGCTCGCAAACTCATTGCTCATCTTGATCTTGATGGTTGTGCCAGTTGGAACATATCCAGTGGTGAATGCGTTGATGTAATTTGCAAATTCAGGGTTAATGCTCGTGTAAATACCCGAGTAGTTCTTGCTACCCGATAGACTTTTCAAATAGTCAAGGTTATTATACACCCAAACCCCTGACACTGTAATGGCCATACCAACAGCCATCCATTTGATCTTTGTAAGCAACATAGTAATTGGAAATTTGAATTAAAATTAAGCCTTTTACGTGTTCGCATAGAAAGCGTTAAAGCAGTACTTGTTAGATTTTGTTAACTTGTTCTGAGCTATTACAGATTGTTTTTTTTACTGATTTTAATGGCTTTGTCTATCGAAATATTCCTTAATTTAGCCTGTTACTTATGGGTACCTTGGTAAATTTTTTAAAGTCAAAGCAATTTTTTGTTCATTTCGGACTGGCACTTCTATCGGTGGTTGTGGTATTGTTTGCCTGGGTAAAATTCCTGTCCTCTTATACAGATCATGGTGAGTTTGTTGAAGTTCCTGATTTTAGCGAGAAAAGTGTAAGTGAACTGGAGTCATTTGTTGCAGATAAGGATGTGAACTATTTGATCATTGATAGTATCTATGATGCTTCAAAAACCGCAGGAATTGTGATCAAACAGGATCCATTGCCAAAAAGTAAGGTAAAGCACAATAGAAATATCTATTTATACGTTACAAGCATGGTTCCGCCGCAGATCGACATGCCTAAGCTGTTAGACAGAAGTGAACGTCAGGCGCGTTTGATCATTGTGAGCTATGGATTAAAGATCGGAAAGATAACTACCAAAAGTGCAGATTGCAATGGATGTGTTCTTGCACAGATATACAAAGGGAAGGAAGTACTTCCCGGAGAAAAAATTAAAAAAGGGAGTGTGATAGATCTGGTGGTTGGTGTAAAAGATTATTATTTCAATTCGGGTGCAGATTCCTTGTCGGCTGCAAGTAATTCTGTTACTCCTGAAACCTTTGACAATGAGTAAAAAGATGGTAAGAATTTGGATCATAGTTTTCTTTGTGGCCCTGGCAAATCATATGTTCATGGCTCAGGAAGGCACAATGCCAATGCGCGGCAATGCCAATATGATCTATTCTGATCTGAGTTCACCATTTGTTCACGATCCAAAAATGAATGCGTTTAAAAGC
>DAISHL010000402.1:0-2522 GCA_036822555.1 Bacteroidota bacterium
GACGGACGCAAGCACATCTTCACTCCTGAGAATGATATGGATACTCAACGTATCATTGGGGCTGATATCATCATGGCTTTTGATGAATGCACCCCCTACCCTTGTGATTACAAGTATGCGAAAAATTCATTGGGACTAACACACCGCTGGCTTGATCGTTGCATTGAGCGCTTTAACAGCACTCAACCCTTGTATGGATTCATCCAGTTATTATTCCCAATTGTACAAGGCAGTGTGTATAAAGATCTGAGGCAAGAATCGGCCGAATACATTGCTTCCAAGAATTGTTTTGGAAATGCCATTGGCGGCTTAAGTGTTGGAGAACCCGCAGAAGAGATGTATGAAATGACCGACCTGGTATGCAATATTTTACCGAAAGACAAACCAAGATACCTCATGGGTGTTGGTACCCCGGTGAATATTCTAGAATGCATAGCGCTTGGCATTGACATGTTCGATTGCGTAATGCCTACCAGAAATGCAAGACACGGATTGCTTTTTACAAAGAACGGGATCATCAATATTAAAAATGAAAAGTGGAAGAATGACTTTTCTCCAATTGAAGAAGATGGCGCAAGTGAGGTTGACAGAAGATATTCTAAAGCCTATTTGAGACATTTGTTGATCTGTGGTGAACATCTGGCCGCTCAGATTTCAAGTATACACAACCTTGCGTTCTATTTATGGCTGGTAAAGGAATCGCGCAAACGAATTATTGACGGGTCATTCACGAGCTGGAAAAATGAAATGGTCATAAAACTTAATCAAAGATTATGATGCTCAGCATCCTTGATAAATACATACTTAAGAAGTTCATGAAAACATTCATTGTTTCCATAACGCTTATACTTCTGATATTTATCGTGTTCGACATCAAGGAGAAGATTCAATCCTTTACAACAGACAATATTCCCGTTAATGAGATCATCTTTGATTATTACCTGATGTTCATCCCTTACTACGCGAATTTGTTCAGTCCGCTTTTTACCTTCATAGCAGTTATTTTCTTCACGTCAAAAATGGCCCATCAAACAGAATTTGTGGCCATACTCAGCAGTGGCACCAGTTTTGCCAGGATCGTTAGACCATACCTGATCGGCGCTTGTATCATTGCCTTCTCATCCTTGATCCTCAATCATTTCTTTTTACCAAAGTTCACTAAAATAAAGATCGGCTTTGAGGACAAATGGATCAATAATAATTATGTGAACGACGAAAGCAATATCCATAAAAAGATAGGCTCCAATCAGATATTGTATCTACAGGATTATGATAACCGTATCAATACAGGTACCAAAATAACACTTGAAAAGGTGATCAATAATAAACAAACTGAATTCCTGGAAGCAGAAAGTATGGTGTGGGACAGCATTAATAAAGATTGGACACTGTATAATGTAACTGAACGCCGGCTAGTTTTGCAGGACAGACTAGATACACTGAAAAACCAAAAACCGATCTATAAACAAACTGTAAATAAATACACCAATAAAAAATTAAAGATCGAATTCACTCCAGCAGATATGTGGCGTTATGAAAGTAAGATCGAGGTAATGCCTTATTTTGAATTAAAGGAATACATTGCCCGTGAAAAACAAAGAGGCTCAAACCAGATCGAGTTCTTTGAAGTGGAGATGTACAAACGTTCCTCCTTTCCTTTTGCGACCATCATTCTTACCATCATGGGTGTATCCATTTCTTCAAGAAAAGTAAGAGGTGGTGTAGGTCTGCAGATTGCCACTGGCTTGTTATTGAGTTGTATTTATATCATGTTGATGTATATCTTTACTACCATTGCCACTACAGGTTTCGCACATCCAATGATCGCAGTTTGGACCCCAAATATTATATTTAGTTTTGTAGCGTTTTATTTTTACACCAAAGCCCAACGTTAATCTCATGAAATATCTAATTAAGAACACAACACTTGTAAACGAAGGTGAAATTTCAACCAACGATGTTTTAATTGACGGAGAATTCATTTCCCGCATAGACCCAATAATTGATAATGACCATGGTGCTAAGGAGATCAATGGCGAAGGACTAATACTTATGCCTGGCATCATTGATGATCAGGTACATTTCCGCGAGCCCGGATTAACTCACAAAGGTGAGATCTATACAGAAGCCAAAGCTGCAGTGGCCGGCGGTGTTACAAGTTTTATGGAACAGCCTAACACGAATCCACCTGCCGTAACCATTGAAGAACTTGAGAAAAAGTATGCAAGGGCTGCACAGTGTTCTCTTGCCAATTATTCCTTTTTAATGGGCACAACCAATTCAAATTATGATGAATTGCAGAAAGTGGATTATACCAAAGTTGCAGGTATAAAGATATTCATGGGTTCATCTACAGGCAATATGTTGGTTGACGATAAAAAAGCACTTGAGCACATCTTTGCCAATCTGAATGCGATCATTGTTACTCATTGTGAAAACGATCCAATGATCAAAGAAACACAGAAAAGGATCATTGAAGAATATGGTGAAGACATTCCTGCATATTTTCATCCGATCATCAG
>DAISHL010000403.1:0-2510 GCA_036822555.1 Bacteroidota bacterium
TCATTCAATCCATGCATCAACCCACCAAGTTTGCTCAGGAAACAGGTTACGGAAATTTTGATGCTATATACACGCCGCTAAGTTCTGAAGATACCTTGGGGTACTCATTGATAAAGATGCGTGATAATCTTGCGGAGAATGAAAGAAGCCTCGAGCAAAAAGTGAAAGAGAGAACTGAGGAAGTTGTTCGCCAAAAGGAAGAGATCGAGTTCAAGAATAGCGAATTAGAGATACTGTATAAACAGGTGACCGATAGCATCCTTTATGCAAAGCGTATTCAGGAGGCTATTTTACCGCCTGATTCGATTATACGTACATTGGTGCCAAATTCATTCGTGTTGTTCAAACCAAAAGACATTGTAAGTGGCGACTTTTATTGGTTCGACAGAAAGGACGATAAAGTTTATTTCTCTGCGGTAGATTGCACAGGACACGGAGTACCCGGAGCATTCATGAGTTTGGTTGGGCACAATATTTTAAAGGATATTGTGAACAATACAAAACTGAATAAACCGGGCGAGATGCTCAATAAGATGCGTGATATGGTTGTAAAGACCTTGCATGCAGATACTGATGAGAACAGAGCGAAGGATGGAATGGATATGACGCTTTGTTCATTGAACTACGATACCCTTGAATTGCAGTACGCTGCTGCTTATAATCCTTTGTATATCGTTCGTAACGGAGATCTGATGGAATACGAAGCCAATAAATTTCCGATTGGATCATTTATAGGAGAGAAGAAAGATTTTGACAACCATTCCATTCAATTAATGAAGGGTGATGTTGTTTACTTGTTCAGTGATGGATATGCTGATCAGTTCGGCGGACCTAAAGGCAAGAAGTTCATGGTGGGTAATTTCAGAAAGTTGTTACTTCGCATCAGTGCTGCGCCAATTGACCAGCAAAAGAAATTACTTGAAGATGAATTGTCAAATTGGCAAGGTACACATGAACAAGTGGATGATATCCTGATCATAGGCGTTAAGATCTGATCAAATCTATTACCAACTCCGGCGGTCTGCCAATAATAGCCTCAGAATCAGTGATCACAATAGGTCTTTCAATCAGAACAGGATTCTCAGTTAGGATCTTTATCCATTCTGTTTCACTGATCTTTTTGTTCTTGAAGTGTTCAATGTAAAGAGGTTCTTTTGTTCTAACCAGCTGTGAAGCTTTCATACCAAGCAATTTCAATAATGCCCTCAATTCTTTTTGGGTAGGTGGTGTTTTGAGGTATTCTTTTATAGTTACCTCGCAGTTTTCGCTATTCAGAAGTTGCAAGGCCTCTCTACTTTTCGAACATCTTGGATTGTGATAAATTAATACCTTGTTCATGTATTGATGCTCTCTTTAAGTTGAAGATACATATCGTTGAATCTTGCACGTGTTCTTTCAATGAACTCCGTATTGATGGTCTGTTTTAAATTCTCAAGCGATCTTATTTCCTGCACCGAATATTTGAAGACCTGTTCCATTGGGCCGGCTTCAAATTTAACCATGTATTTATCATTCATCTGAAAGATACTAATGGTCATGCTTGGATGCGGAATACTGTCAATTATCCTCATCTTTTTTAAACACTTTTTTTAAGTTGAACATATTTTGTATAACTCCCCACGGACTTACGTTTCTGTCTCCATCTTCATGAATACGTCTTTGAATGGCAATGGCCAAATTCACAAAATGTTTTTTATTCATTCGCATCAACGCAGCCTGAGCCGAATCGTCGCCGTTGATTATGTTTGAGCAGGCGGCCCAATCATATACCTTCTTGTCCAAAAGCAATTTGAACGCTTTGGAATCATCCCAAATTGAATTTACAAATGCAGCCAACTCATAATGCTTGTTGTCCATCAGGTATTTAAAAGCTTTCTTGTCATCCCTTATTGCATCGAGCGTTGCCAGAAGTTCAGGGTAACCGTTATTCATCAACCAGTTGAATCCTTCTGTGTCTTTATTCACGTATTTAGTGAACATTTCAATGGCCAGTGTAGAATAATGTCTCATGTTAAAATCTGATCTGTAACCTTAAATTGATTTGTCTGTTGGTCAAATAATTTGGCACGGCGTATCTATTCCCCGTTACATCCTGACCCCATGTGTAAGATACCGTATTCTGAATCTGCTATAAATTAAAGACCTCAATGAAAACCCACATTTCCTTCAGTTTATTGAAGAAGTTCTTTTGTTTGAATTCTCTTTCTTCTTTCAGCACATTAAATGCAAAACCCGCATCAACCCTTCTGTACGGAGGCATACGCAGCGTTTGTTGGTAGCGCTTGTGTGTGGGCGGACCAAAAGGAAGGCCGCTACCAAACTGTAAATTGAGGTTGAATTTGCACCATGGTAAATTGGGTATGTAATCCTGAAAGAATAAACCGAAGGTCACCAATTGATCAGTTGGGCGAGGAATATACCCTGGATCCACCTTTACACTATCGGTCTTTACCTGCTCAAAAGTGTATCCTTTTATGATCTCTTCTCCATCGTTTTTATATAATTTGTAA
>DAISHL010000404.1:0-2503 GCA_036822555.1 Bacteroidota bacterium
AGGATTAGTTGAAAGCGATAACAACCCTATCGTTTCAATTCATGACCATGGAGCTGGCGGACATTTGAATTGCTTGTCTGAATTGGATGAAGCTACCGGTGGTGTGATCGATATGGATAAACATCCTGTGGGAGACCCCACACTATCAGCCAAAGAGATCATAGGTAATGAATCACTGGAAAGCATGGGCTTGGTGATCGGAGAAAAAGATATTGATACCCTGAAACGAATTGCTGAACGTGAACGCTCACCAATGTATGAGATTGGCGATGTTACCAATGATCACCGTTTTACCTTTGTTTCAAAAACCACAGGAATAAAACCGATGGATTATGCTTTGGAAGACTTCTTTGGAAGTTCACCAAAAACCATCATGCAAGACAAAACGATCACGTAAGATTTTTCAAACCTTAGTTATAGCGCTTCCAATGTGCCATTTTATCTGAACCAATTGTTGCAATTGGAAGCAGTGGCCTGTAAAGATTGGTTGACAAATAAAGTTGACCGTTGCGTAGGCGGACGTGTGGCCAAACAGCAATGTGCAGGTCCGTTGCAATTGCCATTGAATAATGTTGGTGTGATGGCTCTGGATTTCAAAGGCAAAGAAGGAATAGCAACATCTATAGGACACTCGCCTGTTTCGGCCATTGTTGACCCTGTGGCTGGTTCACGTAATTCCATAGGCGAAGCCTTGTCCAACATCATTTGGGCGCCTTTGAAAAACGGACTACAATCGGTGTCACTTTCTGCTAACTGGATGTGGCCATGTAAAAATGAAGGAGAGGACGCCAGATTATATGAAGCCGTAAAAGGCTGTTCAGATTTTGCCATTGAACTAGGGATCAATATTCCTACCGGAAAAGATTCCCTGTCCATGAAACAAAAATATCCGAATGATGAAGTGATCGCTCCGGGCACCGTGATCATTTCTGCCGCCGCAAATTGTTCTGATATCACCAAAGTAGTTGAACCTGTGTTGAAGAAAAATGGTGGAAACATCTACTACCTGAATCTTTCACAAGACAGCTTTAAACTTGGCGGATCATCTTTCGCACAGATCTTAAATGCCATCGGTAACGAGGTACCTAGCCTTACCAATGCAGCCTATTTTAAAACAGCTTTTGATACTATCCAAACGTTGATCAAAGGTGGAAAGATACACGCCGGACATGATGTTGGAAGCGGTGGATTAATTACTACTTTGCTTGAAATGTGCTTTGCAGATGTTGATCTTGGCGCACAGATAGATCTTACCGCACTTAATGAAAAGGACTCAGTGAAGGCTTTATTCAACGAGAATATCGCCATTGTGTTTCAAGCTGACGACTCTATAGAAGCTGTATTCAATCAAAACAATCTAGGCTTGGTGAAGATAGGGAATGTTGTTGAAGGCAAGAGTTTAACAATAAAGAACCACAACGATTCATTCAACTTTAATATTTCAGAAACTCGCGACACATGGTATAAAACTTCGTTCTTGTTGGATTCAAAACAAACAAAGAACGGCATGGCCAATGAACGTTATGCGAATTACAAGAACCAAGCTTTGACCTTTACATATCCTAAACAATTTGATGGGAAATTACCGGTTATTGATCAAACAGTAAAACGTCCTAAAGCTGCCATTATTCGTGAAAAGGGCAGCAACTCTGAGCGAGAGATGGCAAACGCTATGTATTTGGCCGGATTTGACGTGAAGGATGTACACATGACCGATCTTATCTCAGGAAGAGAAACATTGGAAGACATTCAATTCATTGGAGCTGTTGGAGGATTTTCAAATTCAGATGTGCTGGGCTCTGCTAAAGGATGGGCCGGTGCCTTTTTATACAATGAGAAAGCGAATACAGCTTTAAAGAATTTCTTCAAACGTGAAGACACATTATCGATAGGCATTTGTAATGGTTGCCAGTTGTTCATGGAATTGGAATTGATCAATCCTGAACATGAGATCCATGGCAAGATGCATCACAACACCTCTCAAAAACACGAAAGCGGATTCACGTCCGTAAAGATCCAAAAGAACAACTCAGTGATGTTATCGAGCCTGGAAGGTGCCACACTTGGTGTTTGGATATCTCATGGCGAAGGCAAATTCAAATTACCATACGCAGAAGATAAATATCAGATCGTTGGTAAGTATGGATACGAAAGCTATCCCGCAAATCCAAACGGTTCAGACTTCAATACAGCCATGATGTGTGATAAGACCGGACGTCATTTGGTGATGATGCCACATATCGAGCGTTCGATCTTCCCATGGAACTGGGCACACTATCCTGATAACAGAAAAGATGATAAAGTGTCTCCTTGGTTAGAAGCATTTGTGAATGCCAGAAAATGGCTAACAAAATAAACTACAGATCGAAAATATGATCAATAAAAAAGGCGTTCTGAAAAAACGCCTTTTTTCTTTTACTGAAATTTTACTTGAGCTCCTTCACGCTCAAGAATTTCTCATTCCTATTATCGATGTTAATCTGATATTGCTCAGTGAGGGGTA
>DAISHL010000405.1:0-2500 GCA_036822555.1 Bacteroidota bacterium
ATTTGTTCTTAAAAGTATCAATTGGGGGTTTATGTCGTAAATTTGTATATTCATACAATTAAGTACTAATAAATTTTAATGGAACAAGTAATAAAATTCAGTCAACAGAATCGCCAATTTACAAATACACTAAGAGCAAGGGTCGATTCCTATTTCAAAACCAACAACATTTCAAAGAATGCCAACGCAAAAATGGTCATCAAAACCATTGCCATGTTATCTATCTATTTAGTGCCTTATTTCTTATTGGTATTCAATGTACTCACCTTCAGTAATTGGTTCATTTTTGGGTTATATATCATCATGGGCATTGGTATGGCCGGTGAAGGTTTCTCTATTATGCACGACGCTAACCACGGAAGTTATTCAAAGAATCCGGCGGTAAATAAATTATTGTCGTTCACCATGTATCTTTTGGGTGGCAGCCCGCTTAACTGGCAAATCCAGCATAACGTATTGCATCATACCTTCACCAATATTTCGGGCAAGGATGAGGACATTGACGCGCCAATATGGTTATTGCGTTTCTCTCCGCATTCGCCGCATTACAAGATCCAGAAATATCAGCATTTGTATGCCTGGTTCTTTTACAGCTTAATTACCATCATGTGGTCTATCACCAAAGATTTTAAGCAATTGGCCAGATACAATGAAATGGACCTTTTGAAAACAAGAAACACCACCTATGGTGTTGAATTAATGAAGCTGGTGGTAGCTAAACTTTTCTATTATTCCTTTATGTTTGTTGTGCCAATGGTGTTTATCAGTGCACCATGGTGGATCATTTTATTGGGGTATGTAACCATGCATTTGGTGTGCGGTGTAATTATTTCTGTGGTGTTCCAGTTGGCGCATGTAGTGCCGGAGATGAATTTTCCTATGCCGGATGAAAAGGGCCAGATGGAAGATGACTGGACCATTCACCAATTGAAGACCACCGCTAATTTTGCGCGTGAGAACAAGATCCTAAGCTGGTTCGTAGGTGGGTTGAACCATCAGATAGAACACCATTTGTTCCCGCATATTTGCCATATTCACTACAACGCCATTTCACAGATCGTAAAGGAAACGGCACGTGAATTCAATATCATGTATCTGGAGATCCCATCATTCCGTCAGGCAGTGAAATTGCATGCGCGTGAATTGAAGGTTCTCGGACAGGCTGCTTAACTCATCTCTCCCATTTTTATTATTTTTACTGTATGGGAGACATTTACAATAATTCTGAATATTTAGCCAATAACCCAAATTGGCATCAGGAGGATGCGTTTGTAAAAGCGTCTCACATTGTAATGATCCTTCAGAAGAACTCTATACGTTTTCGCACTCTGGCTGAAATTGGCTGCGGTACCGGCGAGATCTTAATTGAATTGAAAAAACAACTGAACGCCTCTGAGCTCGAGTTGTTTGGTTACGATATTTCCAAAGATGCCGTGCGATTGGCAGAACAAAAGAACAGTGGGATCACCATTGAGTGCAAAGATATCACGCGTGATCCTTCCTTTCAGAAAAAAGATGTGATCCTGGTGATAGATGTGTTGGAGCACATACGTGATTACTTTACCTTTATTGACGATATCCGAGAAAAAGCTGCTTACACTGTATTTCATATTCCACTGGATATGTTCATTTGGTCCTTGTTCAGAGAACAGATGCTCATTGAATCAAAGCAAAGGGTAGGGCATATCCATAATTTTACCGAAGAGTTCATTTTAAGTGTGCTCCGCGATCATG
Organism: Bacteroidota bacterium; assembly: GCA_036822555.1. Classification (GTDB taxonomy): domain Bacteria; phylum Bacteroidota; class Bacteroidia; order B-17B0; family Aurantibacillaceae; genus Aurantibacillus. Next base: position 1,735 of record DAISHL010000405.1, read on the forward strand.
GCTACACCGTATTGGATCATTTTTACACAGAACCCGATTACAGTTCAACTAGCTTAAAGCAAAAGTTCGTGAATGGACTGAAGAAATTCTTGTTCACGCTTAGTCCACGTTTGTGCGTGAAAACCCTGGGTGGATTTTCCATCATGGTCTTGTGTAAGAACACAAAGTGAATTACTTCTTTTGTTAAACAGGGAGTATAACATCCTTGATCAGCAACATCATTTATCAAAACTTAGTGTGATTTTATAGTACTTAGAATAATTGTTGTTTTCAATTATCAACTCATCCTTTTTTAGCAGAGTAATGGTCCAAGCTTGACTGCCATTTGGACCTTTGAAATCTGGAATAATAATATTGCGTAAACAAAAATAACTGGAACCAAAATAACCACACTGGGCACTATCACTAGCATTTGCTGGTTTTTTAGAGCTAACAATAGTAAGATCATGTGAAGGCGAATAACCTAACTGACCTTTATAATCGAAAATATATGAGTTTGCCTTGAAGCTGTAACCTTCCTTATTATCTAAAGTAAATGTGATAAAGTTCTCGTAAAAATTAGGGATTAAATTTGAGCCTGGAATTAAATAGGTGGAATCGATACCATTGACCTCGTATTTTTCCAGTTTCCATGTTTTACTGGAACCATCTTTTCTTTCACCAAATAAGTGTTTTCTGTTTAATCTAAGAAGTCCCCCTTCATCATACTTCTTACAGGTAGTTAAAAGCGTTATTAAAAAACATAAGAATATAGCTTTAAATGCTT
>DAISHL010000406.1:0-2499 GCA_036822555.1 Bacteroidota bacterium
AAACAGCATTTAATAGCGGATTGTCTCAATGTGACAAAGGGGTAATTATCGACGATTGGTTTGACCTTACAACTGATGAAAAAACACTTCTTCTGAATGATCAGGTATTGTTTGATAAAATTGGTTCATTCATCACATCAAAAGGCGGGGATGCCCCATCTAAAGATGCAGCTCAATCGCTGATACGTTTGATTGCTCAAAATAAGTTTCCAGAATTTAAGGAGGAGGACTTTGTTGATCCTTCATTGTATGTAAATTTTGTGGTAAACATGACTAGATTGCGCATATTGCATCCTGATTGGAATAGTTACGAAGTTTATTTGGAGGCAGCATGGCAAACCTTAAAAGACCCTTTACATGTTGCATTAGATATTTGCGGATTGACGCCGTTTTTTGGAGAGCCTTGTGACCTGGCAAATGGTGTTCTCTTCCTAATCGAAGGTGATGGAATGAATGCAACATTAAGCTTTGCTGCAACCATTCCGATTGCTGGCTGGGTAGCTACTGGTGCAAAATATGCAAGCATAGCAGTAAAAATAGTAGGTACTGGAGCTGAGCAAGTGTTAAAGTTGTCTAATGTTGGCGGCGTTATTACCTTTGGAGCCCGTAGCGATTTGAGAACTGTAATGGGAATTACAGATGCTGCAAATGATGCGCATCATTTAATACCATGGGCAAAACAAGACCACGAATTGGTGCAAATTGCAGCTAAGGCAAATAATACGCCGTTTCACATGAACCATCCGAAAAATGGCAAGGAATTGAAGCGTTTACGTTTAGATCAGGGCGATGGCATTCATGGAAATCATCCGGCATATAATGAAAAGGTCAGAATTAAATTGAATGATATTTTGAGTCAGTTAGAAACTCAGTATGGAGGGATTAATAACATCCCTCCAGACGTTGCAAGTCAGCATTTGCGCGATTTTCAAAACTATTTGGGTGATTTAATTGATCAAAATCCCACCACAAAAATCAACGATTTGAATTTCTAAGACTATGAAATTTTACAGTATTGCCCTTTCCTTAGACCCAAAGGTCATTGGAATATATGATCAGGTTCAGAAATTTGTTCCAAATCCAGAGATTGGAGTAGGCCACCCGTTTCAATCCATTCCTCTAGAGGGAGAGCTTAATTCAAACAAAAGATTTCCAGTGCTTTTGTTGGAAAGAGAAGCAAAATGGACAGATTAGCTTGAACAAGTTCCCGGATCAGGGCGGTTGTTTCTAATAAGCAATCGTTTTTATGCACTGTTAAGCAAATTTAAATTGGCTGATTATCAAGCTTTTCCAGTTTTGGTACAACAAGGAAGTGTGGTCCGTAATTACTTCTTTCTCTATTTTACCAAAAACAGTGCAGCTGAGTTTGTAGATTGGGAACATACTGAGGTGATGCATACAACAGATTTTGCTACCCAAGTTATTGAGATGGGCTTGAAATTCACTAGCTATGAGGAGTTTTTGGCTAGGAAGATGGAATTGCTACACAAAAAAGAGAACCTGTATGTCAGAGTGCTTAAGATCTCCAAAGCGTCTGAAGGTGCCGATATGTTCTGGTTTTTTTTTGTAGCTTCCGGTTTTGTTGTTTCAGAACGGCTTAATGATGCCATTGAAAGGGAAGGCCTTGTTGGAATAAGGTTCATTCCAACAGAGGAGTTGGGAGAATTAACACCGGAAGAGAAGAAAGTTAAAATGCAGATGGCTGCTGCTGTGTATAATAACTAAGATAAGTAGGTACGGGATTTCAGGGCAATGGCTCTGGAATCCCGTTTTTGTGTAACATAGTTACTGTCATTGGCAAATGAAATGGATTTTCTTACTATTTTTTGCTGTCTTTGGGTCCTGCTGAGCGCGAAGGTTAGAAGTATTTTGTTATAGGGGAAGACTATGAAAGGTCTAAATATGATAACGAGATGTATAATTTAAGTATGCTGTTTTTTGTTTTCAACAATACTTGGAACTTAAAACAAATCCCTGTCGTTACCTTAGTACGAAACATTCAAATGTAATGCATTGCCTACCATGCAAATTGCTCCAATCCCTGAATTTCTAAAGGATTATTTGTATTTTACGAGTACGCATACTGTAACTGATCCTGCAGATCTTAACTATACCTTTTGTCTCAAACCAAATATTAATGAAGTTAAGGATAACTTTGCCCAGCATCAATACATTGTTGGTTTTTATCAAATCATGAAAGGTATGTTAAATGTGATGATTTATAATAATGAGGAAAGAAATAAACTTAATAAAAGCCCTATTGCTTATTCTGTGGCCAATGAGCGCGATATTTACGATTTTCCTTATAAACGGGATGATGTTGCAGTACTAAGAATGGTGTTAGATATTCCCATGTATTGGTATAATCCAGAGACGGAGGAACTTGGGATGTCTATAATCCCAGGAGGTCTGTTTTTTGATTATTCAAATAATATAAACTGAGTATTGTTTTTAAATATTGATTTTATGTTATAGCCCCGTGCATTTTTAAAGGAACAA
>DAISHL010000407.1:0-2485 GCA_036822555.1 Bacteroidota bacterium
AGTTAAACTCACCTTAATGGTAGGCTGAAATGTTAGGCCAGGAATATTGCTGATATCAACGATCTTCTGAGCATCGGTTCCACCAAAGAATTCACCAACACAAAGAGATTGTTTATTCATGATCATGATAAGATCTGCTTCGATCTTGTTGGCATATTCAACCACAGTTTCAGCAACATTATCACTGGCAATGGATTTATTTGTACAGGCAATACATTTGATTTTAATGAATTGATTTTCCTGATGAGAATAAGCGATCAATTTGTTCTCGTAAGCAGCGTCACTTGGACTGAAAATAGCCAAGATTCGGTAGCTGGCACCAAAATAATGCGCGAACTGAACAGCTACATCCACTTTCTCACGTGATTCATTGGAAAGGTCTAAAGGTAAAAGGATGTTCTCGCAACCATCACGGTTCTCTTTACCACGAATGGTAATAATAGGACATGGGGCTTTTCTGATCAACTTACTGGCACTGCTGCCAATAATATTCCTGAAATGCATATGGCTTTCCAAGCCGGCAATGATAAGCGTTGCATTCAATTCTTCTGCAATACGGTCAGTTTCATCATAAATATCACCTTTAACATTCATGAATTCACAAGGTACACCACTTTCCTGCTCAGTTTGCTTAGTTAACTTGGTTAGGGCTTCATAACTTTCTTCGCCGGTTTTAGAGTAAACATGCAATAAAACGATCTTAGAGTGCGTGTATTTTGCCAAATTGTAAGACTGTTTGATGGCTGCCAACGATTGTTCGGTAAAATCAATTGGTACTAAAATGATTCCTCTTTCTTTAACCTGCATAATTTGTTAAAATTTTAAGCAAAAGTACATAATTATCTGAATATGACAATATAAAAATGCCATAATTATTTGCTAGTTCGTAGTATTTTAACGACATTTGCACCCTAAATTTTTAAAAACATAAAAAATGGCAGTTAAGATTAGACTACAGAGACATGGTAAGAAGGACGCAGCTTTCTTCCACATTGTAGTTGCAGATGGTCGTGCACCACGTGATGGAAAATTCATTGAAAAGTTAGGCGTTTACAATCCGAACACTAACCCTGCAACTATTGAATTGAACTTTGATAAGGCATTATCATGGATGTTAAATGGGGCTCAGCCTACAGACACATGCCGTGCGATCCTTTCATACAAAGGAGTTGTTTACAAGAAACATTTATTAGGCGGTGTTAAAAAAGGCGCCCTTACTGAAGCACAAGTTGAACAAAAATTCAACAAATGGTTACAGGATAAAGAAGGAAAGATCACAGCAAAGAAAGATCGTTTATCTTCTGAGGGAAGCAAAAAAGCATCTGACAAATTGAAAGCAGAAACTGCTCGTAAAGAAGCGATCGCTGCTAAGAATGCCGCAAAGGCGTCGGCACAACCGGCTGCAGAGAGCACTGATGCACCTGCTGCTGAAGAGCAAGCATAATTCTACCAAACATTTAAAAAAAACCGTCCAATTTTTAGTTGTGACGGTTTTTTTATTTTAAATTTACTAAATTCATTTAGCTTTCTATGTACATTTTACTTGCTGATAGTGGTTCAACAAAAACAGACTGGATCTTATTAAAGGACGGAGAGATCGTGAAAAAAGTATTCACGATAGGCTTCAATCCTTATTTTCAAAATAAGGATCAGATCTCTAATGCGATCTATGCCCAATTGTTACCTCGCATTGCAGATGTGGTTGAACAGATCTCCAAGATCTATTACTATGGTGCAGGTTGTTCCAATGATGAGAATTGCCATATCGTAAAATTGGGAATTGGTTCTATCATCCGTTTCAAGGATATTTTTATTTCTCATGATCTGTTGGCTGCCTCAAGAGCGCTTTGTTTGAATAAACCCGGTATTGCCGGCATACTTGGTACCGGAAGTAACAGTTGCTTATACGACGGTAAAACCGTAATTGAAAATGTGCCTTCAGTTGGATACATGTGGGGCGACCACGGCAGTGGAGCAAGTATCGGAAAGAAATTCCTGGGTCATTATTTCAATGATGAATTGCCTGAAGGAATAAAAAAGGATTTTGAAGCGCATGGATATCACAGAGAAGAGATCCTGAACAATGTTTATAAAAAGAGCATGCCAAGCAAGTATCTTGCATCCATGAGTTTATTCATTTCAAAGCACACAAGCGATGAATTTATCAGGAATATGTTGGTGGAGAGTTTTGAGGAGTTCTTTACTTATCAGATCTCGAAATACTCCAATGCCAAGAAATATCCGATAAACACTGTAGGTTCTGTAGGATTTGCCTATAAAGAATTCTTTGAATTGGCCGCGCGTAAAAAAGGATATGAACTTGGCACAATTATTAAATCCCCACTGGATGGCCTGATCAAATATCATCAGTCGTTTGGCGAATGAGTTATGCGATCATAGCGTTAACAGCCCTTGTGGCATCTTTTCTTACCTTTTTCTCAGGGTTTGGATTAGGAACCATCCTTATTCCTGTATTCGCGGTTTT
>DAISHL010000408.1:0-2478 GCA_036822555.1 Bacteroidota bacterium
CCAATCTAGACAGAGAGCGCGATAACTGGTCTTTCCATACCAAAGAATTGATCGCTACCAATGCTCATGTTCAAAAAGAGTTTACTGATCTTATTCAAACACATTTTATTTGATGCATCAGTCTGTCCATTCACATAAGGTCCATCATTTATTCTGGTTCATTACAATTGGTATTGCCCTAACCCTTACCCTGCCTGTATTGATACAGGATGGAATGTTCATTGATGGTGTTTTATATTCTGCAGTATCACACAATCTGGCGAATGGAATAGGTTCATTTTGGTTTCCGTCCTTCAGCTATAACAACATGGCAGGCATACAAGACTCCTTTCATGAACAACCTCCGTTGGTATTTGCCATTCAGGCCATTTTCTACAAAGTACTGGGTGATAGTATGTATGTAGAGAGATTCTACACCTTACTAATGCTTTTCTTGAATCTATGGCTCATTAAAAAATTATGGGAATACATTTTCAGGAACGAAAAGAGTTTAAAGGAGATCTCGTGGTTACCTGCCCTTTTATGGATAACTATTCCTGTGTGTTTTTGGTCCTTTACTCATAACATGCATGAAAACACAGTCAGTGTATTCATTCTTTCTTCTATGCTCTTTCTGTTCAAAGCATTTGATGAAAGAACTACCACAAGGTTTTGTCTGATGCTTGTGGCTAGTAGCATCTTCATTTTTCTTGCCAGCTTTTCAAAAGGAGTACCAGGTCTTTTTCCAATTGCAGCGCCGGCAGCATTTATTTTGTACAAAAAAACATCTTTACGAAAAGTAATTGGAGCAATGTTCATGCTTCTTGTTACAGTATCGGCCATCTACTCATTATTGTTATTAAGTGATGATGCCCGCAGATCATTATATAATTATGTATACCTGCGACTTTTTAAGCGTATCAATGATGTACCAACCACCAATACATATTTCGATACACTTTTCAGGCTCATACAGGAGTCACTGATCATGGCCGGCTTAGTGATCATGACCAGGTATTATTATGCCAAACAAAAATTAAACAGAATAGCTTTGGATCACGCGGCATATATTTTTTTTGTCATAGGGCTGATAGGCATCTTACCATTAATGCTAACACTTGTACAAAAAGGATTCTACATGCTTCCTGCATTGCCATACATTGCATTTGGCTTCGCATTATTGATGGCCAATGAAACCGTATTTCTCATACAGAAGGCATTTAACAACCCTAAACGTGAAATGGCTTTAAAGAACGTTGCGTTTGGTATTGCTCTGCTGGCCATAATACTCACAATTTCGAAAGTTGGCAAATACAGCCGAAATGAAGAATTACTCTCAGACATTCACAGGGTTGGAGCAATAATACCAAAACATGAGGTCATTAACTGCACCTATGACCTTCAAAAGGACTGGTCGTTGCAAACATATTTCTCTCGCTATTATTTTATTAGTCTGGATACAAATTCACCTCATGACTACTATCTGAGCAGCCGGCAGGAGTTCGAACAGCATCAGTCAGAACTGCTATCCAAGTACATGGTTGTCTCCAAGGACCTTGGTCTATTTGTTGTGTTAAAAAGGAAATAGGCTGTATATTCATAGATCGCTAAACCCATTTAAGCTATAATAAGGCTTATTTACTCTAATAATGTCAACCTGTATCGCAATGATCCGTAAACCAATACAGGAAACACAACCTGAAAAGGTTTTAAATACCAACGGCCATGAAGAAGATCTTACATTTAGTAATTGCTTTTTGCACTATACTTGGTTTCGCAAAAGCTCAAAACATATTCTCAGATAGTGTATATAAAAATGGTGATGTGATCTTTATTAAGAATAAAAAGATCCTTGGCAATACATTGATCCCAAATGGTAAAACGAAATTCAATAATGTTGGAGTGTTGTTCTATGAAAACGGAACGCCCATGGTCTATCATGCAACCGAACCGGTAAGTAAATGCAGTTTTGAAGATTATTTAGCTTTATGTGATGGGGAGTTTAAGGTGAGACGTTTGATGGAACAGGAGTTGATGACTAAAGATGTGATCAATACCATGCACACTTTTGCCAAGGCTAAACTTAACTCACACTACGACGGAAAGCTCAGTTTAAAAAGTGATGAATTGTATAATGCGGAATTCGTCTATAAAATGTATCAATCAGCACTGGGAATTAAACTATCGGAACCAAAGCCATTGAATGAATTGAAGAATGAACCAACCACCCTTGATTTTTTAAAGGAAGCCTACGGTAATTCTATCCTGGATGAAAAGATGGTTGTGATAGGAGATATCTACAACTCCTTGTATATGGAGTAATAATTTATAGTTCAGAAGCTTTCTTTTTTATGATACATACACACCTGAATCCAAGCCATGCATTGGGTAATGTGTAATTTTGCTGCTTCACCAACCAACATTATTAAAAAAGATTGATACCTCCCCCAACATATGCAAAGCCATATTCATTTGGAATTTACGAAAAATTGCCAAATA
>DAISHL010000409.1:0-2449 GCA_036822555.1 Bacteroidota bacterium
AGAGGCGCTGGACAGCACCTTCCTAGTAAGAAAACAAAGAGTATGATAAAAACTAAGCCAGTTGGAAGAATAACAAAAAACAGACCCCCTTCGTCAAACCCTAGAAGATAAGCATAAATACTTTAAAAAGAGGAACGTTAATGTTTGATCTAAGCGCATTTAAATCAAGAGTAATCACTCCAGCAAGACCGACCCTGTTCAAAGTACATGTTTTCTTGCCTGGAATTGATGTACCTGACTTTGAATTTCTTTGCGAAGCGACTACAGTGCCTGAAGTAAATATTGGAAAAATTCCAATCAGGTACAATGGCAGAGCTATTAATTATGCAGGAGACAAAGTTTATCCAGAGTCATGGGCCGTAACCGTTATTAATGAAGAAGGTAATCCGGTACGAGAGCAATTTGAAACATGGATTGAATTAATTAATGGTACTTTATCGGGGGTACGTGACCCACAATTTGGAACATCGCTTGATTATAAGGGATCTGCTCATGTTGTTCAACAAACGCAAACAGGCGACGAGCCTGAAACAGCAGCATATAATTGCGATGGTTTATTTCCAACACAATTGGGACAAATGACTCTTGCATGGAAAGAAACAGATACGTATCAAACGTTTAATGTCAATTTTTCAATGGATTATTGGGGTAAAGTTAACGATCCTAATACTTAATTCATATCCTTGAGGAAATTACGTGAAATTATTTGGTTATCAGATTCAAAGAACAGCTAGGCAATTACCATTCATCAGCACACCCAGTGCTGATGATGGAGCCATATCAATCCCAGCACAGCCCCAATTCTCAGACACACATCTTGATCTTGAAGGAATCAGCAAATCTGAGCGAGAACTGATTACAAGATATAGAGAGATATCATTACACCCAGAGCTTCATTCTGCTATTGATGATATTATAAATGAAATGATCTTAATGGATCCAAACCAACCTCTTGTTAAAATCAATCTCGATAAACTTGAAATTCCTGAAGAAATGAAGGCGTTGATCTCGCAAGAATTTAATGTTGTTTTAAAATTACTCGACTTTAATAAAAACGCATATGAAATTCTTCGCCGTTGGTATGTTGATGGAAGATTATATTACCAACCTCTTGTCGACAAAAATCGACCACAAGATGGCATTAAAGAAATGCGTTATCTTGATCCAAGAAAGATCAAGTTAATTCGCGAAATAGATGAACAATTGGATGAAAACGGAAGACCAATAAAGTTTATTAGTTCTGAATACTTCATTTATGATGATTCTATTCAGACACAAGGATCGTCCGTATCAGGTATTTCTGCTAATTATATGGGACAAGGAAAAACGCTTCCACCAATCCGCATTGCAAAAGATGCTATTGTATTTTGTACATCGGGTTTACTTGATGAGCACGGTAAAGTTGTTCTTTCATATATTCATCAATCAATTAAACCACTTAACCAGCTAAGAATGCTGGAAGATTCTACAATTATTTACAGATTAGCACGTGCGCCAGAACGTAGAATATTTTACGTAAACGTCGGAAATATGCCGCACCAAAAGGCTGAGCAACACCTTTATAATATGATGATTCGTCACAAAAACCGTCTTGTTTATAATGCGACAGATGGTACTATCAGAGACGATCGTAAAATGATGACAATGATTGAAGATTACTGGTTCCCTCGCTATGGTGACAATAAATCAACACAAGTGGAAACATTACCTCCTGGTCAAAATCTAGGAGAGATGGAAGATATTAAATATTTCCGCGAAAGATTATTCAGATCATTAAATATCCCTCTTTCACGTATGGAGCCAAACACACCATATGTGCTTGGTCGTGCATCTGAAATTTCTAGAGATGAGATTAAATTTCAAAAATTCATAGCACGTCTTCGTAAGAGATTCTCGATCATCTTTAATGAGACGCTAGAAAAAAATCTTGTCTTAAAGGGATTGCTATCTGCAGAAGACTGGAACGCGATGACGTCATATGTTGAGTATGACTTCTCAAAAGATACGTTCTTTATGCAGTTAAAACAAATTGGTATAATGCAAGAACAATCAGATCTAATAGCAAAAATGCAACCATATATTGGGACTTTTTGGTCTCAACATTGGATTAAAAAGAACGTTCTATTGCTACAGGATCATGAAATCGAGCAGATGGATCAAGAAATTATGCTTGAGGCTCAGAGAGACCTACAAAAACAAGCTATACTAAACAGTACAATGTTGCAATTAGGATTAATGCCTCAGCCTCAAGAACCACAACAGTAACGTTATTATAGATAAATATCTGCAGGAATTTTAGGAGAGTAATATGAACCGCTATGCTATTATAAAAGCATGTATGGAAGATAACGCACAAGAAGTGCAACACCTGTTCAACCGTCAAATAGCAGACAAAATAGGTGCTCTATACGAGTCTCTGCAACAAGCGGTTGGACGTGCTATTGGGAGA
>DAISHL010000410.1:0-2446 GCA_036822555.1 Bacteroidota bacterium
AGAAGGAATTGAAAGCTAGATACAGCAGTGGGTCATCACAGATGCGGCCGCAAAAGCTGCATACAAAGCAAGTACAAAAACACCCGTAGCGCCGGGCGATTTTGTGAATTCACCAGCCATGACCAATATTCCTGTTGCTTTTCATGTATCGGATCAAAATATCCAACGCGAACAGATTGCTACACAGAAATGGTTAGCGCTATTCCCCGATGGTATTGAAGCATGGGCGGATTTCAGAAGATCGGGTTTACCAAAGTTATATCCTGTCTTAAATTCCGACAATCCGGATATCACCAACCCGGCTACTCAACGTGTCAGGAGAATTCCCTTCCTGGAACTCGAAAAGCAAACAAATAAAACAGCCGTTGATGCCGCAGGGTCTTTGTTAGGCGGGCCTGATAAAGTAACGACGCCTTTGTGGTGGGACAAGAATTGAGGGCTTTGAGTAATTAGGTTTAGTTGAGATTGAGGGCCAGCGTTTGCTGGCCTTTCATTATCCTCACAATTTATAACGTATGCAACGTCAACAATATCTCTTGCTTGCTGTCTTTGCAGCGTTCTTCGGCTGCGGCAGCAAAAAGGAGAAAACATTATTTTCCAGTATTACGGCTTCGCATTCTAACCTGACTTTCACTAATACTGTAGTGCAGCGGGGCGAAAGCAATGTGCTGAATTATCCCTATTACTTTAACGGTGGCGGCGTTGCTACCGGCGATTTTAATAATGACGGGCTTGTGGATGTTTACCTGACGGGTAATCAGGTTCCAAATAAACTCTACCTGAATCAAGGCAATCTTTCATTTAAAGATATTACGGATCAGGCTAATGTCGGTGTGCCTGATGGATGGAAAACGGGAGTAACCGTTGCTGATGTTAATCAAGATGGATGGCTTGATATTTATGTGTGCCGCTCGGCCATGAGTGATTCCGTTCTTCGTGAAAACCTTTTATTTATAAATAATGGTGATCTCACGTTCTCTGAACAGGCACATTCGTTTGGCATAGCAGATAATTCGTACTCAACACAGGCGGCATTTTTCGACTACGACCGCGATGGAGATTTGGATCTCTTTGTATTGAACCATTCCCTGCCCCAATACGCGGGTTTCAGTAGATTATTAGTCAATTATAAAAATCAACCATCAAAAAAATTTGGAAGCAGGCTATATCTCAACGATGGCGGTCATTTTACTGATGCCAGTGTACAAGCTGGTTTGGTCAATAATGTATTGAGCTTCGGACTTGGTCTGGCGGTGGCAGACTTCAATAATGATAATTGGCCTGATGTTTACATATCCAACGATTTCAACGAGGAGGACTATCTCTACATCAATCAACAGGATGGAACTTTCAAAAATACAATTCGTGAGGCCACTGACCACGTGTCCTTATTTTCCATGGGTTCAGATGCAGCTGATATCAATAATGATGGTTGGACTGATATCATCACCCTCGATATGTTGCCGGAAACTCACGAACGGATCATGATGTCATCTGGTGATGATAATTATGATAAATATCAAATGTTGGTGCAAGCAGGGTTCCACCCGCAATATATGCGAAACATGTTGCAAGTGAACCAAGGCGACGGTACTTTTTGTGAACTTGGTCAACTTGCAGGGATATCAAATACTGATTGGAGTTGGTCCGCTCTGTGGACAGACTTTGATGGCAATGGTTACAAAGATCTTTTTGTTACAAACGGCTATGAGAAGGACTACACAAATATGCAATTTCTAAAGTTCACGGTAGATGAACAGGTGAAAGCGCGGCAAACAGGTGTAGCACCCGATCTTCCTTCTATTCTTGAAATGATGCCATCCATCCCGGGATCGAGTTATGTTTTTAAGAATGAGGGTAACCTTCGTTTTTCTAATCAAACCGTTGCTTGGGGAATCACTGAAACTTCAAAAGCAAATGGCGCTGCGTATGCCGATTTGGATAATGACGGTGATTTGGACCTGGTCGTGAATGCAATGAATGCGCCTGTTTTGTTGTACGAAAACCATTCAACAGAACACGTAGGTGCTAAGTATCTATCTCTTGATCTCAAGACGCTCAGAAAAGGAAATAGTATCGGCGCCAAGGTGCGCGTAGATTATCCGGATGGTGCGCAGCACTTTGAGTTCTCTCCGACACGTGGATATCAATCGGCCATGTACGTACCTGTTTCTATTCCAAGGGCTGATGATATTAAAGCAATTGAAGTTCTATGGCCTGATGGTTTAACTTGGAGGACTTCATCGATCAAGCCGCTTAAATTTGTTGCAGTGCAAGATTCGGTCGAAGTTGGCACACCGCATCCGTTACTTAAGGATACCACGTTAGTTGACTTTGTTCATAACAGCAGCGATCAAAATTATTTTATAATTCAATTTCTGTTGCCACTCTTGTATTCTCATACAGGGCCTCTATTTGCAATCGGTGATGTTTTTAATCACTTTGA
>DAISHL010000411.1:0-2429 GCA_036822555.1 Bacteroidota bacterium
GTGCTTGATGAAAAAGGTTTACCAATGCCGGCTAATTTATCTATGTCGGTAGTAAACGATCAGTTATTGTCATATGCGGATGATAAATCTGGAAATATCTTATCGCAATTATTATTACAACAAGACATCAAAGGAAAAATTGAAGAGCCTGCGTGCTATTTTAATACTAAAGAACCAAAAGCTGATAAAGCCTTAGATTATTTATTAATGACTTCAGGCTGGAGACGATTTACCTGGGAAAAAGTAATGGAAAACGAAATGCCTGTTATAAATTATTTAAGCGAGCGTGCTTTAATTGGCGGTATTATTTACAACGGCGAAAATTCACAACCAATGCCGGGTGTAAAAGTTAAAGTATTAAATGGTGTTGAAGTGGAGACAGATGTTAACGGTAAATTCTTATTAAAGAAAATTGATTTAACGAGTCCTATTACCTTAGCCTTTAATCACGAAGGGTATTATTCACAAAATCAATATGTGCAGGATTACAATCAGAACATCACCATGTACATGTATAAGAAACAATACAATTACTATTATAAAAACACCAAAAGCCGTTCACGTTTAAAAGCATCGGAGCCTTGGGTAGAAGAAGTAATTCCTGCAATGCCAATGGCTGGCGCCGGACGTGTAGCTATGGAGGATGAAGTGCCAATGATGAATAAGTTAGCGATGGCGAAAAAAGAAAATGCGCCGGTAGCACTTGCAAAACCTGTACGTGAAGAAGCGAAAGGCAAAGCCAGCGCTGAGAAAAAAGCAGATAAAGATGCGAAGATCATGGAAGCAGCGAGCAGTGTAGCGGATCGTCGTTTCGATAACAAACGTGCATTGGATGATTTTGAAGGTGAACAAATGCAACAACAAGTTCAGGTTTACCACCGTGCCCGTCAGTTTTATGCACCAAAGTATGACAATCAGCAAAATGTGGAAGTGCGTACCGATTTCAGAAACACCATTTACTGGAATCCGAATGTAGAAGTAGGATACAGCGGTAAAAAAACCATTGAGTTTTTTACATCAGATGATATCACATCCTTCCGCACTACCATCGAAGGTTTAAGTAACGATGGTTCGATTGGTCGCACCGAGAAAAATTTCTTCACGCAATTACCATTCGCCATGAGTACAAAAGTTCCGGTAGAAGTAGCAACTGAAGATTTTGTTTCTATTCCTTTAACTTTAAAAAACAATACTAACGGTCCCTTAGGTGGTGTTAGTGGCGCAAGTGGAGCAGTATTCAAGATTTCATAGAATCTGGGGGCGTTCTGAAGTACAAGGTCTTTGAAATGATCTGACCTTTGCTGCCAGTTGTGTGAATTCATGAATTCAATGGCGGCAGGCACAGTATATATGGCAGAAAAATCACGCGTTCCCTGCAATTGATGATAATCAATGAATTTTGATTCGCCAGGAAACATGGCATTAAATCCCCAGCTGATCACCAGCGGATCGAGCATATCCTGGATCTCTCTTTTCACATATAAAAATGAACAGCCTTTGGGTGCCATCATCCATTTATGGCATGCTCCTGTGTATATATCAGCCTTTAGGTCTTTGAGATCCAGATCAACATGAGCAGGGGCGTGGGCTCCATCTACAAAGGTGAGAATACCTCGTTTGTTGGCCAGTTCACAAATTTCTTTTACAGGAAATATAAGCGCAGTAGAGCTTGTAATGTGTGATATAAAGATCAATTTTGTTCGGTTACTTACGCCCTTGAAGAATTCTTCAATGAATGTATCCTTATCCTTTATTGGAAGTGTTATTGGTGTTCTTTTGTAAATGGCACCTTTTTGTGCGCAATAATAGTCCCAGGTCTTATCACATGCACCATATTCCAGATTGGTGGCAAGTACTTCATCTCCCGGTTGAAGGTCAATGCTCTTCGCTACCAAATTCACTGCATAGGATGGATTGGTAACATACACCACATCATTGTAATGGCAGTTGATGAATTTCCCCAAGGCCATTCGTGAATTCTGAAGATATACCGGACCATTAACTGTTATGAATTGTATCGGTTCTCTTTCAAGTTCCAATTGCCAGCGTTGGTAATCCTCAAAAATTGGTTTCGGACAAGCACCAAAAGACCCGAAATTCAAAAATGTAATGCTTGGGTCTAACAAGAACTTTGTTTTTAATGTGTGATCAACTTCCATGAAGTAAATGTAAAATTTAATATTAAATTTAGCAGTAAAATTACAGTAATGGATAAGCGAACCTTTTTGAAAACATCATCAATGCTGGGTTTAGGTACCCTTGTGAACTATAAAGGCATTGCATCTTTGTTAAAGGATGCAGAGGCATATACCCCACAACAATTGGCAGAGAATGAAGACTTTTGGATGAATGTGAGAAATGGATATAAATTGAATCCTGAATTCATCAATCTTGAGAATGGTTATTATTGTATACAACCGCAGGAAATA
>DAISHL010000412.1:0-2416 GCA_036822555.1 Bacteroidota bacterium
CGCAAAACATCAGGGGCACGTTTACTCGCTACCTTTATTACCTTTTCTGCAATTCGTCCTTTTCCATCACCTAAAGTTCCTCCTCCCAAAAGCACTTGTAGGGCAGGCACCACATGATTACCAACTTTGAATGAGCTCCCATGAAAACCAATTTGCGCTAAACCATGCTGCCCGCATGAATTCATACAACCACTGATCTTGATCTTAATATCATGGTTGTAGATCAATTCAGGAAATTCATTATAGATCACATTCTCCAATTCAACCGAAATATGTGTGCTGTTTGAAATCGCCAAATTACAAGTATCGGTACCCGGGCATGCAGTGATATCAGCTACCGAATCAAAACCTGGAGTTGCTAAACTGATGTTGTTTAAAGCATGATATAGATAAGGCAATTCTTCTGTTGATACATACTTAAGTAATATGCCTTGATTGATAGTCAGTCGCACATCTGATGTTAAGGCAAAATGCTCGATAATCTCAACTAATTGTCTTGTCTTATGAGAAGAAATATTACCTAATTGTATTTTAACATACACGCCATGATATCCGCTTTGTTTCTGTTTAAATGTGTTTGTTTTTAACCATGCAATAAATTGATCGTTATTGATCAATGGTCTTTCATCAGGCAAGCCTTTTTTCAACTGCGGCGGAGTATCAATAACACCGGTCTTGATCTCAACTGTTTTATGTAGTACAGCCTTTTCTTCCTCCTTCAGTAAATTTAAGAACGACTCTATACCAATTTTATTGATCAGGTATTTGATGCGCGCTTTATGTCTGCTCACGCGCTCTCCGTATCTGTCAAACACACGGATAGTAGATTCTATAAAAGGGATCAGTTTATTCTCCGGTAAAAATTCATAAGCTACCTGGGCCAGGAATGGTTGCGCACCAAGTCCTCCACCGATGAGTACTTTGAAACCCCTTTCATTACTAGAATTCATCTTAGGGATAAAACCAATGTCGTGTATATACGTTACAGCTGAATCTCTATCATTATTAGAAAACGCAATTTTTATTTTTCTACCAAGTTCCTGACCAAAAGGTTTTCTTAAAAAGTAGCTAAATACCGCATGTGCATAAGGTGAAACATCAAATGGTTCGTTCGGATCAATCCCGGCTTCTGCCGATGCGGTTACATTTCTTACGGTATTACCGCACGCTTCACGTAAGGTAATATCATCTTGCTCTAATTTAGCCCATAATTCAGGAGTACGATCTAAACTCACATGGTGGATCTGAACATCCTGTCTTGTTGTTAAGTGCAAATTACCATTCGAGTATTCATCACTGATATCAGCTATACGTAATAATTGCTTTGTTGTAACCTTTCCAAAAGGCAATTTGATACGGATCATTTGAACGCCTTGCTGACGTTGCCCATATACACCGCGCGCTAAACGTAAGCTTCTGAATTTCTCATCATGGATCTTCCCCTCACGATATTCTCTGATCTTTTTATCCAGATCAATTAAATCTTTCTCAACCAGGGCTTTGGTTGAATGATTGATCAATTCTAATTCTGTTCTAAAACTTTGCATACTCTTTAATAATTGTTCATAAAATAAAAAACCCTTCGCGCGGTTGCGGAAGGGTCTTAAAATCCAAAATAGTAAGTTTACCTCATCCGCTCGGCATTAAACGCATGATGCAGCACATTGAAGGCTTGGAACTCTTATTATTCTTTATAACATTTATCATTTGGTGGCACAAAGTAAAGGCAAGAAAAAAAACTGTGCAAGTTTTTTTTGAATTATTTTCTATATATCCTATCTGCGTTATAGGAGTATTTTGAATGAAAGTATTGTAAATGCTTACTTTTTTGATTTTCGCTCGAGGCGTTTTTCTCTCAAAATAAGATCCGTTAAACTGGTTTTGGAAAGTATTTTTAAGCTTGCTTCCCTAACTTCGAGTGCTACATCCCTTAAACCACAGGTATCTTCATGCGCACATTCGTTACAAGATTCGTAAAAGTTCAAACTTACGCAAGGCAGCAAGGCTATTGGGCCTCCGGTTGCACGGATCACATGGCTTAACATGATCTCTTCGGGATGTTTGGCCAAATAATAGCCCCCGGTAACTCCCATTTTGCTTCCTACATAACCATGGTGACGCAACTCCAATAATATTGCTTCCAAGAATTTACGGGGAATTTTTTCAGATTCTGCTATTTGCGAGATGCGCAATGGCTTCTTATCAAAATACACTTTTGCCAGTGCTGTTAAGGCTTTGATGGCATATTTGGTCTTTTTAGGTAGCATACACTTGTTCTTTTATCTCAAATATACTACTATTTTAGTAGGAATTAAACTTTATCTTAAGATCAACAATCTGTTGGCATCTAACTTAATGAAGATGAAAAGAAGGATGGTGAAACTCCATAATGCAGACCCCCCATAACTGAAGAATG
>DAISHL010000413.1:0-2415 GCA_036822555.1 Bacteroidota bacterium
CAGACTTCTCCTTATCGGCATCTTGGCATCCAGCATCGTCTTTACCCAATGCGGTTTCATGTCAAGAAGTCTGGCAATCTCATTACTAGCTGCCGTCAAATCAATATCTTTCATTGCATCAAAATCATATTCAATTTTGTATCTCTTATCAGGATCATGAGTTTGTTCTTCTTCTTCCTCATCTTCCTCATCCTCATCTTCATCTTCTTCCTCATATTCATATTGTCTTTGGGCTTCTTCTTCTTTTTGTCTCCTTGCCCTTTGTCCTAGATTTCCACAGTTATAGCATTGTCCATAACCAAATATGGCATCAGGAGATAACAAGTTGCCACAGATAACACAACTGTTATATGGTGTTTTAATCATTGTTTTGTCCTCCTATGCCTAGAGCCAAGTCAAGATCGGGGTTTGTTCTAACAACCTTTCCTAGTACATAAGCTGAATAATGTTCAACAATAATACCTAGTTCATAGTCATTAATTCCTAGTTCAGGACGAAACAATGGATGATCTCTGGCGTATTCTTGAAAAGTTTTTTCATTTTTCTTGAGAAATCTGATGAGTGATTGATTATGATTTCCCATGATATAAACAGAAAAAGGTGATCCTTTGTCATCAATTGCAACTGATTTGTCAATGGAAATGACTGTATCATTTTGAAATTCAAGAGTGACAGGATCGCAAAGCAAAAAATCATAAGGCGTTATATCAAATCGTGTTGTCAATCCTGATAAGGCATTATTACTGATAATGTGAACAATCCCATCATGAAGAGTTAATGTTTCGTGTTCAATTATTTTCATGATTTCTCCTTGGAGAGTGTAATCAATTACTGGAGATAAAAAAACAACAGGCCGCAAATTTATTATTGCAGCGCTGTTGTTTTGATGTTTTACCTGAATTTTACTTAGATTCTTGAATCATTTTCTTATGAATGAAGTCAGACCATGAACCAAAAAAGCTCTTTGGGTGTTCAACGGATTCAAAAACGAATGGTCTTTTGTTTTTCCAAAGGAGTGTTTGGAAGTCTCCACCTTTACCTGCTTTAAGTTCTCCTGTATCACCAGCTAGTACCATATTGCCTTTACCGGGGCTTACAGGTTCTCCATTTTCATTAACATCAGTTGTGCCAAGGATATAGGCTTTTTGTTCCCCATATGGTTTGAATATGATGGATTCTTGATCATACTTATTGCCAAGGGATTCCATATCTTTCTTGAAGAGAAGGTTGTTTTGTTTGTTAAATTGTTCATGGTTGGGGGAATCATCTGGTTTCATGGCTTTTGAAGCAAAGAAAAAAACATTTTCACGAACAGGTGTTTCTTTCTTTGTTCCTATTCCTTCAACATATCCACCTTTCATTTTTACAAAACCATAACCCATGCTTCTGATATCGTGTCTCAGTTCATCAGTTCTTTTATCATTTTCATCTTCGCCGTATATGCCTCTACTTGCTGATACAATAGCAAATGAATTATTTGCAAAGTGATGCATAACTCTTGACAGGCTGTTAAGTGCTGCTTCATTCATGATTTTCCCTCCAACCTATTTATAATTGCTATAAAGTTTTAACAAAAGAAAGCCAATCCCAAAAAAGTTGTTCTTTGTTATGATCTTGCATATCACCATTTCTTGTCTTGATGATATGCAAGTCATCTCTAGTTACAACTTTAGCATCAAACAATTCTCTTATGATTTTTTCTCCATATTCGGTTAGTTTGATGTTATGATTGTTGATCTTCTTCATCATCATCTTCTTCTTCCTCTTGAAATTCATCAAGTGCATCATCTTCTTCTTGCAGTTCAAGAGCGGAGAAACTCATGAGCAGTTGTCTTTCGAGTTCTTTGCCGTAGAGTTCTCCAAATACATATTCGTCATTCATAGCAATTTCAGCAAGCTCCTTTGCATTGTCAAGATATTGGTCAAAGTCTTTGTAAAACAGGTGATATTCATCAGAAAAGTTCTTGAGAACTGTAGAGAACTCAACACCGATTACTTTGCTGAAAACAGACCATCCGTGGTTCTTAAAGGTTTTGAGATTTTTGTGTTCAGCAATAATTTTCCTTACGAGTCCATTGCGACAGGATGGGCATTCAATATCATCCTCAATGAATCCCTTGAAATTGCAACCCATGCATCCTGCTGTTTTGGACATTTCTAGAATGCTGTATGTGAGTTGTTCGACGCTGTTGATTGGTGCAAAACCAACTTGAATGGCATAAAACTCTTCTCCACTTTGTGTTTCAAAAATGTGTTCGTATATGTTTGTGTTCTTGATTGGTGTATCTTTGACAAGTCTGCAACCACAACACTTGATTTTATTTTCATTAATGAGTTGTGCAATCAAGTTGTGAGCTACATATTCAAGCATTGTCTTTGGCTTGGTGCCAATAGACAAATCCTTGCAATAAAAGT
>DAISHL010000414.1:0-2402 GCA_036822555.1 Bacteroidota bacterium
ATTCCTACAAACAAATGGCCTTTGCCGGTGGCAGCAGTATATTGGGGCTCAGTAACAAATTTTAACTGTACAAAAACCAACCCCATGCTGAACAAAGAGAAACTCCAACAGATACTCACAGGATCAGTCAATAACACCTCCATTTTTGGTGTGGTTGTTAATTTACATTCACCAAACGAAACATTCCTTGGCTCAGCGGGCAATTTAAAAACTACCACACAATATTTTATTGCAAGTTCAACAAAGCTTTACATTACCGCTGTGTTCTTAAAACTTCACCATGAACAAAAACTCGACCTGGAAGAGTGCATACACCGTTATCTTCCGACGGAGATCATGGATAAGTTGCATGTTCTTAAAGGAACAGATAATTCCATGAACATTCGCATTAAACACTTGATGTCGCAAACATCGGGATTGCCAGATTACTTTGAAGATCGTGTTGGGAACGAACGTTTGATTGATGCCATTACAAAAGGCAATGACAAACATTGGAGCTTTGAGGAGGCTGTGGCCATTTCAAAAAAAATTGAGCCGCTGTTTGAGCCGGGTCAAAAAAACAAGGCGCATTATTCTGACACCAATTACCAATTGCTTGGAAAGATACTGGAGACCTATTTTGGTGAACCTTTGCAAACGATCTTAGAAAATGAATTGCTAATACCATTAGGACTAAGCAACACATATATTTATGCAGACCCTAATGACAAAACACCTGCAGCCTTGTACTTTAAAAAAGATCCACTACAAATACCCAAAGCAATGAGCTCATTTAGAGCTGATGGCGGAATAGTATCTACTGCAGAAGAAACTATGGTATTCCTCAAGGCATTCTTTAATGGCACATTCTTTCCTTCAACCCTTCTGCATTCATGTTATACATGGAAAAGAGTTATGTTTCCACTTGAATATGGAGTTGGTATTATGAGATTTAAACTGCCTTGGTTCTTCTCGCCTTTCAAAAGAATACCTGAGTTTATAGGCCATTCAGGTTTGTCCGGAGCTTTTATGTTCTATGTTCCTGAAAAAGAAATATACTTAACCGGAACAGTCAATCAGATCCATGATCCCGGAAATTCATTCAGGGTTATGATTAAGCTTATAAATGCAATTGAATCGTAGGATCAACAATTGCAAAGAATATTTACCACTCATCAGAATTTACCCGGTGGGGCACTAAAAAATCCGCCTAAATGCTTATCTTAGTCTCCTCTATTTAGTATTATGATCACACGTAGTTTATTTTTGACATTGCCTCTTAGTGCCTTACTTTTTTCATGCAAACAAAGCTCTGAAAAAGTAATGGAGTCAGTAAAAACAGCTACAGTAAAGGTTTAAACCGAAGAGCCGTTTCAATATCAAACGGAACAGTTTGCAGACCTTAGAATTTTAAGATACCAGGTTCCTGGGTTCGATCAATTGAGCCTTCAACAAAAAACATTGCTCTACTATCTCTCAGAAGCAGCATTATGCGGGCGAGATATCTTGTGGGATCAGAATTATAAATTCAATCTTACTATTCGTAAAACTATAGAGACAATAGTGGAGAGTTATAAAGGAGACAAGAATGTTCCGGAATATTCTACATTCATGGAATACACAAAACGTGTTTGGTTCTCCAATGGCATTCATCACCATTATAGTACTGATAAGATCCAACCTGAGTTTTCCATAGAATTTTTCAAGGAATTGGTAAAGGGGTCAAACCTTGCAGGATTTCCTCTGAATGCCAATGAAACCATAGATCAGTTCCTGAGCCGCATCACACCCATCATCTTTGACCCTACAGTAGCTCCCAAAAAAGTGAATCTGGATCCTAAACAAGAGCTATTAAAAGCATCTTCTTTCAATTTTTATGTTGGTGTAACCCAGGCTGAGGCTGATAACTTCTACAAGAATGTAAATAAGGATAACAAGACCACTCCGGTTATGACTGGTCTGAACTCGAAGCTGGTAAAAGAAAACGGAAAACTGGTAGAGAAAGTTTGGAAGGTTGGAGGCATGTATTCATCTGCCATCGAAAAGATCGTGTATTGGTTGGAAAAGGCCAGCACTGTAGCCGAGAACCCAACTCAAAAAGATGCCATAGATAAACTGATCACATTCTATAGATCAGGAAGTCTGACTGATTTTGATACATACAGTATTGCCTGGGCAAAAGATACAGAGTCGGCCATTGATGCTGTGAACGGATTCATTGAAGTATACAATGATCCTATTGGGTTCAAAGGAAGTTTTGAATCTGTTGTATCAGTAAAAGATATGGAAGCCAGCAAACGCATTAAGCTCATTGGCGACAATGCACAATGGTTCGAGGACAACTCACCTATTCTACCAGAACATAAAAAGAAGAATGTAAAAGGGATCGCTGACAAGGTGATCTATGTAGTGATGGAAAGCGG
>DAISHL010000415.1:0-2398 GCA_036822555.1 Bacteroidota bacterium
AACCTCTTTGATAGACTAATTGTAGCTTCGGTTTAAATATTAGGTAAATTAAAGGGCATTCAATAAATAAAAAGTAGTTTTTTCATGGTCATTCTTTATAACCAAATATACGTTAATGTGAAGAGGAAGTTCATGATGCAAGTCATCCAAATAAAAACAAATGGATATTTATTGTGTTAGGTCTAGCATGAAGCATTTTTTAGCTTCCCTTGAAACCAGAAAAAATAATTTGTTGGAATACCATAAAAAAGGTATTTTTGTATCGAATTTAGAATTAATCTAAATAAAATTAAACTAATATATAGCTGATAATCAATAAAATAACATGATAACAGTTTCAGAAAATGCCAAAGAACATGCTCTTCAGTTAATGAAAGAAGAGAACCGCCCTTCAGATTCATTCATTAGGGTAGGTGTAGAAGGTGGAGGCTGCAGTGGATTGTCATATAAGCTTGAATTTGACAATGTGCTTCGCGAGGGAGATCAGATGTTCGAAGACAAAGGAGTAAAGATCGTGGTAGATCGAAAAAGTTTCCTCTATTTGGTTGGAACAGAACTAGAATATACCGGCGGCTTAAATGGAAAAGGTTTTGTATTCAATAATCCAAATGCAACCAGAACATGTGGTTGTGGTGAGTCATTCTCAGTATAAGATCAATGGGCAACGAAATTTTAGAAGAACATATTCAAAATGAATATAAGTGGGGTTTCACAACAGATATTGAAACTGAGACCTTTGCTAAAGGGTTGAATGAGGATGTTATCAAAGCCTTATCCAAAAAGAAGAATGAACCTGAGTGGTTGCTTGATATTCGTTTGAAAGCATTCAAACATTGGCAAAACATGTCTGAACCAAATAACTGGGCTCATTTGCCATATCCAAAGATCGATTTTCAGGATATCAGTTATTATTCAGCACCAAAGAAAAAGCCTGAGGTGAAAAGTTTGGATGAGGTGGATCCTGAATTATTGAAAACCTTTGAAAAGCTGGGCATTTCTTTGGAAGAACAGAAACGTTTAACAGGCGTGCAATCTAATATTGCCGTTGATGCAGTATTTGATAGTGTTTCAGTAAAAACAACGTTCCGTGAAACCTTGGCAGAAAAAGGAGTTATATTTTGTTCGTTCAGCGAGGCCGTTCAAGAGCATCCTGATCTGATCAAAAAGTACATGGGCATGGTTGTGCCCTATGCAGATAATTACTATGCGGCTTTAAATACTGCAGTTTTTAGTGATGGTTCTTTTTGTTACATCCCTAAAGGTGTAAGATGTCCAATGGAACTCTCAACGTATTTCAGGATCAATTCCAGCGGTTCCGGTCAGTTTGAGCGTACCTTGATCGTTGCCGATGAAGGAAGTTATGTGAGTTATCTGGAGGGATGCACTGCTCCGCAGCGTGACGAGAATCAACTTCATGCGGCAGTTGTGGAGATCATTGCACATAAGGATGCCGAGGTGAAATACAGCACTGTTCAAAATTGGTACCCTGGCGACAAGGATGGCAAAGGTGGTATATACAATTTTGTTACCAAGCGTGGGATCTGTTTCGAAGAGAATTCAAAGATCAGTTGGACACAAGTTGAAACAGGGTCAGCCATTACCTGGAAATATCCTTCAGTTATTCTTAAAGGAGATAACTCTGTTGGAGAGTTTTATTCGGTGGCAGTGACCAATAATAAACAGGAAGCGGATACCGGTACAAAAATGATACATATTGGTAAGAATACACGCAGTACAATTATTTCAAAGGGTATTTCTGCCGGATTCAGCAATAACAGCTACAGAGGATTGGTTCAAATTCGCAAAGGAGCAAAGAACGCACGTAACTTCTCACAATGTGATAGCTTGCTCATGGGTGATAAATGCGGTGCGCATACATTCCCATACATTGAGATCAAAGATAAGAGTGGTGTTGTTGAACACGAAGCCACTACAAGTAAAATTGGTGAAGATCAATTATTCTATTGCAAGCAGCGCGGAATAGATACCGAAAAAGCTGTAGCCCTTATAGTGAATGGGTATTGCAAGGAGGTGTTGAACAAATTACCAATGGAATTTGCAGTAGAAGCACAAAAATTATTAGCAATTAGTTTAGAAGGAAGTGTAGGATAAAAATTATGATAACAATTAGAAATTTGCATGCCTCAATTAACGGCAAAGAAATATTAAAAGGAATTGACCTTGAAATAAAAGCGGGTGAAGTACACGCGATCATGGGACCAAATGGTTCCGGTAAGTCAACACTCTCCAGCGTTTTGGCCGGACGAGAAGATTATGAGGTAACGGAAGGTGTAGTGTTCTTCAATGGAAAAAATTTATTGGACATGTCACCTGAAGACAGAGCTCGTGAAGGATTGTTCCTTGCTTTTCAATATCCAATTGAGATACCTGGCGTAAG
>DAISHL010000416.1:0-2397 GCA_036822555.1 Bacteroidota bacterium
AAAAGAATAAAGGATGGAACCAGATAACAAAGAATGCTTGGCAAAAGTTGTTGTGAGATCAGATGCGAAGCGGTGAACTGACAGCCTATCCATAACATGGTGGAGGTTACATCTCCAATGGGACTAAAGGCACCGCCGGCATTGGAAGCAATTACGATCAAACCTGCCAGATACCAGCGTAAAGTTTGATTCTGAATGAGTTTGCCTATCAATGAGACCATCAAAATAGTAGTGGTCAAATTGTCGAGAATGGCAGACAATACAAACGTTATTATGCCTATTAACCAATACAGTTTTGTGAGATCAAATTTTGACAACCTATTGGTGATCACATCAAATCCCTTATGTCCATCAATGATCTCAACAGTGGTCATGGCCCCCAATAAAAAGAAAAGTATACCGGAGATCTCTGAGAAATGCGTCTCCAAAAGGTGATTGAAATCGTGATGGTCACTGAAATTCAAGCTTAGCATCAACCATAGCAATACTCCTGAGAAAAGGGCAAAAGCAGACTTATTGATGCGCAACGAATGCTCAAACACAATGCCGAGGTAACCCAGAACAAATATGATCACTATAAGAGCTTCAATCATCCAACTTACGTTTTAGTTCTTTTACGTAGGGCTCTAAAGATAACAAATAACTGCCATACCAGCTAAAGATCTCTCCGCTTACCACCATCACTTTTGATAGTTGCAAAGCCGATTGGATCTCTGTTTGATGGATATCTGTGAACGGAAAAGGTTCACTCGATAACATACATATTTCTGTATTCAACTGCCGGATCTTTTCAATGGTCGTTTCCGGATACCTTTGCTCATCCTTAAATACATTCTCAAAGCCTATGAACTCGAGTACATTGTGAATATATGTGTTTGATGCCGCCACCATATAAGGTTTATTCCATATAAAATAGGCAACGCGTTTTCCTTTGAATAACCCTTTGATATTGCTTAGTGAAGACATGATATCTGACACCATTCTTGCACTTTCTTTTTCTTTTCCGCAGATCTTTCCGAGCTGCAACATCATGGCATATGCATCCTCTAAAGTATTCACATCACTCATCCACACATGGCAATATTTCTCAAGTTCAGTGATCTGCTCCTTTACGTTCTCTTCCTTGTTACCAATGATCAGGTCAGGTTTTAACTCCAGTATCTTATTTATGTCAAGGTTCTTTGTTCCCCCTACCCGCGTCACCGATCTGTACATCTCATCAGGGTGAATGCAAAACTTACTTATCCCAACCAATTCATCAGTTAGTCCAAGATCCCACAAGTATTGGCTTTGGGAAGGCACCAATGAAACAATACGTTTAGGTGGGCTCTCCAATACAATGGAACGGTTCATTTGATCGGTATAATGCATCTTGCAAATTTATTTAAAATACATAATTTAATTAGCATCTTTGCAAGGCTTGAATAAATTGAATCTCGGACATATTGCACTTTTACTGGCTCAGGTCATTTACGCCATGAATTACTCCATTGCCAAGGATCTGATGCCGGGATACATTCAGCCTCTTGCACTTGTGTTGTTAAGAATTACTGGGGCTGCTGCACTATTCTGGCTTATTTCACTTTTTACCAAGCAGGAGAAGGTTGAAAAAGAGGATATGAAAAAATTCCTTTGGCTCACCTTATTCGGCGTGGTCATCAATCAAACCTTCTTTATTTACGGCCTCAGCTTAACTAAGCCTATTAACTCTGCCATCATCATGATCTCTAACCCCATCATGGTATTTGTGTTCACATTGATAGTCCTTAAAGAAAAAATTACGATACCAAAAGTAAGCGGACTACTTTTAGCCATTGGCGGTGCCTATATCATGTTGAGGTACCGTGGCAATTTTGAACTGGGCAGTGAAACACTGGCAGGTGACCTGATGACACTCGTAAATTCAGCTTCCTGGGCCATTTTTGTTGTCATGAGCAAACCACTTTATGCCAAATACAACACGGTAACAGTAATGAAATGGATGTTCCTGATCGGCAGTGTGTATATATTACCTATCGGAGGCTATGATGCTTTGCATATCAATTGGAGTTCCTTTACAGGTGAAGCTATTTTTGCTACAAGTTTTGTGGTAGTAGCCACTACATTCCTGGCCTATTTACTCAACATCTATGGCCTGCAGCAACTGAGTCCGAATATTGTTAGCATGTATATTTATTTGCAACCATTCCTGGCCACATTGTTTGCCATTTCTTTAGGAAAAGATAAACTCGACCTGACAAAAATTATTGCAGGTATTTTCATTATTTTAGGATTGTATTTAGTTACCCTTAAAAACAAAAAGATCGCCAATGATTAAATCAATGACCGGTTTTGGAAAATTCACAATGGAATTTTCAGACAAGACCATTAGCGTTGAAATTCGTTCACTGAACAGTA
>DAISHL010000417.1:0-2388 GCA_036822555.1 Bacteroidota bacterium
GTTCAGGGAGGGAATGATCCAAGGGTGCCGTATACCGAAGCGGAACAAATGAAAACCAAGATCAAGGAAAATAGCGGTGTCGTATGGTATTTGATGGCAAAAGATGAAGGCCATGGCTTCAAGAAAAAAGGCAACATGGACTTTCAATTCTATGCGACGATAGAATTTATAAAACGATATCTGTTGAATTGAACCCTCAAAATCTTATTTTTGTTAGAGATGAACAAACTGCGTACATGCATATCTGTATTTTTGATCACACTAATGGCCTTGGTGTGTTGCAGGTACGTTATCTTTAACTCTTATGTGAGGGTTCAGAAGCATGAGTACAGAAAGAAAGCACTGGAGAATCATATCGGAGAAGTAAGGACAATAGATTGCAGATCTCAGGATCTTTACAATAACAAACCGGGTTTTGAATGGAAGAAGAACAATAAAGAAGTTGTGATCAACGGTGTGTATCATGAGGTGCTGAATATTGTTAGGAAAGGCTCAGCCGTAAAAATTTACGTGATACCGGACACTGAAGAAAGTAAATTATTCAACTCCTATTTTACCTCTGACAAGAACAAAGACAACAACTCGAGTATATGCGCCCTGATATTAAATGTATTAATGATGTTCGAAAAAGAGAGCATTCATTTTACACGCACGGCTGATCGCATTCATTATAATGTTACTCCAGAGGGATCGCTTCCTTCAGGCCACACCAATTCAATGATCAAGCCCCCTGCCTGCTTTACTGTTTGATTTAGTTTATCAATTTTAATTATTTAATTCAACAGTGAATGAAAAGGTATGTATTCATCCCTTTGCTATTTGTATTTATCAAAGGCGTGGGACAAACAATTACCATTAGGGATAATGCATCGCGCGATGCCATCCCTAATGTGGTCATAAAAGACAAGAACAACAAAACAGCAGTTACGGATCATGCGGGTAAAGCAACATTGAATGAACTTGACCAAAGCGATTCGCTGTTAGTGCTCAACGTGAGCTATTATTTAAAGAAGATCAGTGCGCCTGCAGACAATCAAACCATATATTTGAATGCAAAGCAAGTGCAACTGGACGAAATCGTGTTTTCGGCCAACAGACGGGAGGAGAAAATGATCGATGTGCCATACAGCATCAACATCATCAAACAAAAGGACATTGAGTTCGCAAATCAACCAACTTCTGCAGAGCTGTTGCAAAATACGGGTGCCGTGTTTGTTCAGAAGAGTCAGCTCGGAGGTGGAAGCCCTGTACTGCGCGGGTTTGAAGCTAACAAAGTGTTGATAGTTGTAGATGGTGTGAGAATGAATAACGCCATCTATAGAGGCGGTCACCTGCAGGATGTTATATCGCTTGATGCAAACATGCTCGACAGAACAGAAGTGATCTTCGGCCCTTCATCTACCATATATGGAAGCGATGCGCTTGGCGGTGTGATGCACTTTTATACAAAATCGCCTCAATTCAGCAGCAATGAAAAATTGCTGGTAAGATCAAATGCCATGATGCGTTATGCAAGTGTGAACAGTGAGTCAACAGGGCATTTGGATTTTAATATTGGCACAAATAAGATCGCGTCAATGACCAACATTACGTTTTCAGATTTTGGCGACATGAGGTCAGGAACCACCAAGCTAACAGGTTCACCGAATAGTTGGGATTGCAACTATTATGTGAACACCTATACTGTTAATGGCACCCAAAGAGATACAATGCTTAAAAATCCGGACAACAACGTGATGAAACGAAGCGGATATAGTCAATTTGACATCATGCAACGTTTTGGATTAAAAGCCAGTGATGCATTGTCATTCGATCTGAATTTTCAATACAGTCAGTCGGGGAACATCAACAGATATGATAGGCTTACTGAGACCACGTCCGGGACTATTGCCGTGATCGATCCGAATACAAACAATTCGGTTAATACCAATAGGATGAGATTTGCGGAATGGTATTATGGTCCACAAAAGAGACTGTTAACGGCATTAACGGTGAACTATAACCATAAGACACTTCTTTCTGATAATATTAAGGTTATTGGTGCTTATCAGAAGATAGATCAGGACAGAATCACCAGGAATTTTCAGAGCGATTTCAGAACATCACAGCTAGAAGATGTTTCGGTACTGTCTTTCAATGTGGATGTTTTCAAACGTATAAAGGAAGAACATGAATTGCGTTATGGCGCGGAATTAACAGGCAACAATGTAGTGTCAACCGCCAATACGCTTGATGTGAGGACCAATACAGTTAGTCCGGCCAAAACACGCTATGGTGACGATGGAAATACCATGAATACTGCTGGCTTATATGTTTCGCACTCATGGGAAGTGTATGAGAATTTTGTGATATCGGACGGCGTGAGGTCCACAGCGAATTCACTCACGT